>NZ_NEIU01000019.1:0-107913 GCF_002113595.1 Pseudomonas sp. B3(2017) | reverse complement strand
TCCCAGCCCCACCCATTCCAGAACCGCCCATGTCCCCGATTACCGCCGCACCCGCCCCGCTCTCCCGCCGTTTTTCCGTCGCGCCGATGATGGACTGGACCGATCGTCATTGCCGGTTCTTCCTACGCCTGCTGTCGAAGAATGCCCTGCTCTACACCGAAATGGTCACCACCGGTGCGTTGCTCAACGGCGATCACGAGCGGTTCCTGCGGCACAACGAGGCGGAGCATCCGTTGGCGTTGCAGTTGGGCGGCAGTGTGCCGCTGGATCTGGCGGCGTGTGCGCGCATGGCGCAGGCGCATGGGTATGACGAGGTGAACCTGAACGTCGGTTGCCCGAGCGACCGGGTGCAGAACAACATGATCGGCGCGTGCCTGATGGGGCATCCGCAGTTGGTGGCCGATTGCGTGAAGGCGATGCGTGATGCGGTGTCGATTCCGGTGACGGTGAAGCACCGGATCGGGATCAACGGGCGGGACAGTTATGAAGAGCTGTGCGAGTTCGTCGGTACGGTGCGCGACGCCGGCTGCACCAGTTTCACGGTGCATGCGCGGATTGCGATTCTGGAGGGGCTGTCGCCGAAGGAGAACCGTGACATTCCCCCGCTGCGCTATGACGTGGCGGCGCGGCTGAAGGCGGATTTTCCGGAGCTGGAGATCATCCTCAACGGCGGGATCAAGACGATGGAGGCCTGCCACGAGCATCTGCAGACCTTCGACGGCGTGATGCTGGGCCGTGAGGCGTACCACAACCCTTACCTGCTGGCCGAGGTGGACCAACAACTGTTCGGCAGCCAGGCGCCGGTGATCAGCCGGGCCGAGGCGCTGGCGCAGCTGCGGCCGTACATCGCCGAGCATCTGCTGGCCGGCGGCGCGATGCACCACATCACCCGCCATGTGTTGGGGCTGGGCACCGGGTTTCCGGGGGCGCGCAAGTTTCGTCAGTTGCTGTCGGTGGACATCCACAAGGCCAAGGATCCGCTGGCGCTGCTGGATCAGGCCGCCGGGCTGCTCGAAGGACGTTGAAAACTGTTTGGCCAGGCGGATCGCTCCGCCTGGCCGAATAGACGTCAGGCCGCCGCAGCGGTCCAGTTCACCCAGCCGAACAGCCAGGTCGCCAGGATCAGCAGACCGAAGGCGATCCGATACCAGGCGAACGCCGCGTAGCTGTGGTTCGCAATGAACTTCAGCAGCCCGCGCACGGCGATCATCGCGAAGATGAAGGCGATCACAAAGCCCAGGGCAAACACCGGCAGGTCGCCGGCCTGGAACAGTTCCCGGTACTTGTAGCCCGAGTACACCGCCGCACCGACCATGGTGGGCATCGCCAGAAAGAACGAGAACTCGGTGGCAGCCTTGCGCGACAGGCCGAACAGCAAGCCACCGATGATGGTCGACCCGGAGCGGGAAGTGCCCGGAATCATCGCCAGGCACTGTACGAAACCCACCTTCAGCGCGTCAGACCAACGCATGTCGTCGACATGGTCGACGCTCACCACGTGTTCCCGCCGTTCCGCCCACAGCATCACCACCCCGCCCACCACCAACGCGACGGCGACGGTGATCGGGTTAAACAAGTAGTGATGGATTTGGTCAGCAAACAGCACGCCCAACACCACGGCAGGCAGAAAGGCGATCAGCAGGTTCGCGGTGAAACGCTGGGCATTGCGCTGGGTCGGCAGGCCTTTGACGACTTCGAAGATCTTGGGCCGGAACGCCCAGACCACGGCCAGGATCGCCCCCAGTTGAATGATGATGTTGAACGCCATGGCGCGTTCGCCGCCGAACTCCAACAGATCCGCGACAATGATCTGGTGGCCTGTGCTGGAAATGGGCAAGAACTCGGTCAGACCTTCTACAGCCCCTAGTATCAACACCTGGAATAAGGTCCAGAAATCCATTAATCCTCCGTCAGATCGCTCTTGAAGAGCACTTCGTCCATTGCATTCAGAAATTGCGTCTATGATGTTAAACAGTTCGTGTATCCATACCCGACTGTTCTACTCGGCGACGGAGAATAGGCCTTATCAAAAGACGCACTCAAGCCATGTTATTAATCGTCCGAATACGAATTCATCGAAATAAATTTAGGGCCCGGGTGGAAAAATCGGCTTCGGCCCAATAAAATGTGACCCGCCTCACATTATCCATTCACTTGAACAATGATCGATGCGCAGGCAGATAGTGGCAAAAGGGCATAAAAAACAAATCGCCACAGATACAAAATGATGGCACAATTCCACATCGCCATCATCTAACGCCTCCTCTTCCACTAGTTCACCCCTCCGAGAAAATCAACTAAAAGCTTGAAAAGCTTAGTTATTGTTAGAAAACTCGGGAGCCACGTCTAAAATCCGCGCAAATGTTACCAATTGTCAGTCACAGATGAGAAACTGTGCTTTAACATCCCGATGTCAGCACTTTTTCGAGTCAATGCATGATGCTTACAGGGAACTTGGCGACCACTAGAAGCCAACGCCGGACAAACGACGAGCCAGGTGTCCTCACCCTGGCCCGCACCCGTGGCGTGGCTGAACATTTCAGTGCGCTGGTCGCCAGGCACGTGCGGGCCGACATGGAGATCGAGGCCAACTCGTACGGCCGTTCATTTAAGCAACATGAACATTGCGGTTCGTATCGGGCCATCTTCATCGTGATCGACAGCCCCCAGGCGCTCGAAGAAAGCCTGGCGCTGGTGGAAGCGCTGCGCAGCGACAATCTCAAGCCGATCATTTGCGCCGTGCTCACCGGCCGCGGCGCCTTCAACAAGATCAAGTACTACCTGGCCGGCGCCGACTTCTGCATCAAGCTCAATACCCTCGCCGACGAAGGCGCAGAACTGCTGGCCGAGTTCTTCAACAGCGAAGAATGGCAACGGGATATCGACCTGGTGCTCGATCCCACGCGCATCTGCCTGTCCGACACCAGCAAGAAGCTGGACATCTCCTTCGCTGAAATGAAGATCCTGGAAGCGTTTGCGCAGACCGGCAATCACATACTCAGCCATGATGAAATCGCCAACATCATGGGGCTCAACACCAATTTCTACGACCCCCGGGCGCTGGAGAAGTCGATCAGCCGTCTACGTGGAAAAATCAAAGACATGTATGGTACAAACGCCATTCAGAGTATCCGTGGATACGGATACCGTCTGATGAGGGGGTTGATCTCAACCGCCTGAACCAAGGATAAGCCGTTTTTTTGCATGCATACGAAGGAGCGTCTGATGCAACCATATAAAGATCCTGGATCTCGTCGTTTCATTCATGTTTCAAATTCAATAATAAGTTGTCGATTGCATGAGCGCGGTGGCAACACCGAACCATAACAATAAAGCCCTGTTTCACGCAGCAGATCGAGTGAAGTCTATTCGAGGGCCACTTTCGAGCCCAGACCCTGCCTTATGGTTATTGCCAAGGTGGTTATTACTCGCCTGCCGAATATCTTTTAGCCAAATTTTGGCGTGCAGTTTTAGGAGAGAGACATGGAAACCAGTACCACCCTCCACCGAAAATATTTTGTCGTCGTGACACACAGCACTTCGTCGCAACGTGAACTTGAATCGATCCTGTCCAGTGAGCGGTTCAACTCGTTCGGCACGTCCCAGGCACAAATGTTCATCGAAGGTGTTGCGTCGCCCTCTTCCGCCCCCATGCTGATGGAGTTCACCTACCCGAGCGTCACAAGGAAGAATGTCGCGCGCAGTATCGAACACGACACGCAAAAGATATTGGCCACCCTCGAATCCGAGTGGCTGGCGGCCCAATCGGCCAACCCGTTCCACAGCCATCCGCCCGCGACGGCGGACACCGGCGGCATTGCCCGAACGATCGACGTCGACGCCGGCGGCACCGAGGCCTGGCACCTGGACGACGATCATGGCGTATTGGTCAAGCAGGGTGTGGAGATCAGCCTCACCGGCCTTGAGACGGCGCTGGTACGCAAGATGCTGCACCATGAGGAGCGCGTCGTCAGCCGTGACGAGCTGATCCTCAGCATCGGCCGGGAGCCTGAGCACTACCGCGGACTGGAGATGTGCCTGAGCCGCCTGCAGGACAAGTTCAAGAGCGCCAGCAACGGTGAGCGACTGTTTCGTGCCGTGCGCAACCGAGGCTACTGCCTGATTCAGGAAGTCGTCGCGTAACCACGGCTTTGAATATGTAAAACAAACGGAAACAGTGCAAAAACAAAAATAAAAAAGCACTCCTGTTTGACCTCCTCCCTTTTCCGAACGATCCCGCCTCCCACGCCTCCTACAGTATCAAACACAACATCATTTATTCACCCCTCCGCTTTTGACCTTTTCTAACGTCCGGAACTTCCTTGCGACTCGATAGTTGGCACTGTGCCATCTTGTTAGAACTCGTCAGACACCATCCCCGGCAATAACTTAGTCTATTCAATGACGACAGTTCGGCATATCGACGCTGTTACCTCAGGACACTGGCTCCAACAAAAACAACAAGTCTATTTAACAACTCGGTTTTCAACTGTCGAAACCTGAATGGACGTCTTTTGGGGATATCGTATGGATCTTACTCTTCGTATCAACAGAAACACCGGCCTCAAGGGACTTACCTTCTGGGGCCAATGGGCATTGGCGCAGTGCTTTATTGTTTCACTGCTGTTCATATTGGCCGAGCAGCACACCGGCAAGGTCGAGTTCTATTACCGGATGTGCACCATGCTGGCGGTGCTGGCCTCGGTGCCGGCCTACACGTTCAGCGGCGCGTACCGAAAGCGGGACAATTACCTGACCGGGCTCGGTCGCCTGCTGGCGGGCTGGTCCATGACCATGGGCGCCCTGGCGTTCATTGCGTTCGTGTGCAAGGCCGATGAGCTGTTCTCGCCGCCGGTGATCCTCGACTGGGCCGTATACGGTTTCCTCGGCCAGGCGTTGCTGTACGCGCCGCTGCATGCGTTCTCCAAGTACTACCAGCGCACCCGCAAGAGCGAGCACAAGACCCTGATCGTCGGCACCGGCGAACTGGCCCTGGGCCTGGCGAAGAAGCTGAACCAGAGCGAAAACCTGCCGCTGGTGGGGCTGGTGAGCAACGGCACCGTTCCCGCGCTGGAGGCCGGCGCACCGCGCGTCGTCGGCGCCCAGGAGGAACTGCTGGAGCTGATCCGCCGCCATGGCATCCGTCGCCTGTACATCACCCTGCCCCTGAGCGAAGCGGCGAAGATCGAAGCCATGTACGTCGATCTGTTGGATGCCAACGTCGACGTGGTGTGGGTGCCGGACCTGAACAGCCTGACGCTGCTCAACCACTCGGTGAAAGTCGTGGACGGCCTGCCGGCGATCTACCTGAACGAAAGCCCGCTGACCAGCCGACCGACCGCGGCGCTGAGCAAAAGCCTGGTGGAGAAAGCCGTGGCGCTGGTGGCCATCCTCCTGCTGAGCCCGGTGCTGCTGCTGATCGCGCTGGCCGTGAAGCTCAGCTCGCCGGGTCCGGTGTTCTTCAAGCAGGACCGCCACGGCTGGAACGGCAAGGTGATCCAGGTGTGGAAATTCCGCTCGATGCGCGTGCACGACGACCGTGAGGTCAAGCAGGCCAGCCGCAACGATTCGCGCATCACGGCGGTCGGCCGCTTCATCCGCCGCACCTCGCTGGATGAGTTGCCGCAGCTGTTCAACGTGCTGCAAGGGCACATGGCGCTGGTGGGCCCGCGTCCGCATGCCGTGGCGCACAACAACTACTATTCGGGCAAGATTCTCGCGTACATGGCACGCCACCGAATCAAACCGGGTATCACCGGCCTTGCCCAAATCAGCGGCTGCCGGGGCGAGACCGACACCCTCGACAAGATGCAGAAGCGCGTGGAGATCGACCTTCAGTACATCAACAACTGGTCGTTGTGGCTGGATGTGAAGATCCTGGTGAAGACGCCGTTCACGTTGTTGTCGAAGGACATCTATTGAGGGCAAGGCAACAGGCACCGCAAGGGGACGAAAGTCCCCTTTTTTGTGGGTGGTGTTTTTGTGTGGAGGGTGCGTTTGCCTGCGGCGCCTGCAAGGGCGCCATCGCAGGCAAGTCGAATCGTCGCACCGCAGCTCCCACAGGGTTCTGTGGTGTGCCGGGATGTCGCGGACAGCCGAGATCCCTTGTAGGAGCCAGCCTGCTGGCGATGGCGGTGGGTCAGGCAATAGAGATGTCGGCAGTGCCGGCCTCATCGCTTGCAGGCAAGCTCCTACAGGTTTTGTGGTGCACATCGATTCTGCGGGCACCGGAGATACCTGTGGGAGCTGGCTTGCCAGCGATGGCGGTGGGTCAGGCAATAGAGATGTTGGCTGTGCCGGCCTCATCGCTTGCAGGCAAGCTCCTACAGGTTTTGTGGTGCACATGAATCCTGCGGGCACCGGAGATACCTGTGGGAGCCAGCCTGCTGGCGATGGCGATGGGTCAGTCAACAAAGATGCCGGCAATGCCGGCCTCATCGCTTGCAGGCAAACGCCCACAGGATTTCAGGTCACTCGGTGATCTTCTCGAAGTTGCGGTAGAACATGTCGTCATCGCGGCTGTCGGTCATCGAGTGCAGCTGGAAGCTGCGGTTGAGCCGTGCGCCGCCGTCGCGGGTCAGGGGGGCCCAGACGAGGTTGGCGCGGCGCATGGTCGACATGCTCATCATCTCGTCGAATGGGATGGACAGGTAGATGCCCTTGTCGAAGCTACCCTCGCCGTACTCCGCCCCGCTGGCGGTGGTCATCGTCGCCCAACCGCCGAAGCGTACGCCGTTGGAGAACTCCCGCGAGATGTCGAAGGTCACGCCCCAATCGCCGGCCAGGTAGCGGCCGACGCTGATGGCGGCGAGGGTTTCGTAGGGCAAGTCGGTGTAGCCGGTGATATGGCCGGTCAGCACCGAGTAGTCGCGCAGGCCGAAGCCCTGGTCGAACTCGCGCTGACGCACGTAGTTCAGGTCCGCGCCGACCGACCAGCGCTCGCCGGTCGGCCGGAACAGCACTTCGGCCCCGACCCCGGCGAACATCGATTCCAGGTAGCCGCCGTAGACCATGCCGTACAGATCCTTGTCCAACTGCTCGGCGTGGCTGAGCTGGAACAGCGGCATGGTGGTGTCGGAGGTGGTCAGGTACTGGCGCAGATCCGTGCGCACGCGCGGCAGGCCGCTGGGCGCGTCGTAGGTGAACTTGTCGAAGTTGTTCACCAGGTTTTGGCTAAGCATGCCGCTCCACCAGGTGTTGCGATTGAAGCGGAACTCGGCGTCCGCGTCCGCGCTGAATTGGTAGAGCAAGCCGTCCGGACCGCCGACGTTCTGCTTGAAGCCCAGGCCCATGCCGTAGCTGAAGCGCTGCAGCGGCTGGGTGTAGAGGGTCTTCTCGTTGTGCGGCATCGCCGGGTTGACCTCGGTGGTGCGGTGCAGCGACTGCAGCGGCTCTTCGTTGTTGATCACTTCGCGGAAGGTCTGCCGGGGCACGCTGGTCTCTTCCAGCGCCAGGTCGTAGCGCTTGTTGACCACGGTGAACCAGTCGATCTCGTCGTTGACGCTGTTGTCCAGGATCCGGCTCGCCCGCCCGACCGCCTTGGCCGAGTGGAAGTACCGCTGCTGCTCGCCGTAGACCAGCAGTTCGGAGCCGCGCTGGCTGATGCGCTCGACCTTGTAGCCGGCGTTCTGTTGCAGGCGCTGGGACACGTCGGCCCAGTCGACCTGCTCCATCGGCTTGACCGGCGCCTTGGCCGGCAGCGGCTCGGCCGGCGGGTCGAAGGTCTTGGCCGGGGCCTTGCGGCTGACGAAGTTGGTGTGGAAGGTGATGCCGAACATCGCCGTGTTGCCCCGCTCCCACGCCGCGCTGACGTCGACCGAGTCCGTGACCTTGAACACCGCGCCGAGGTTAATCGGCGAATCCTGCTTGATCACGTTGTCCTTGGGTTCGTGCTTGTAGTCGTTGCCTTCGTATTCGAGCTTCAGGCTGAGCCGCTCCCAGGGCGTCTGGTAGCTGACGCCGCCGAAGAACGATGGGCTGCCGCGAAAGTACGAGCCGGCGTTGACGTCACCGGTGCCTTCCATGGCCGGCCGGGTCTTGAACCGGTCGCCCAGCACGCTGAACGGGTTGTCGATGTCGCCGCGGTTGCCGATGTAGCCCCAGGCGAGGCCGGCGCTGAAATCGAAGTTGTCGAAACGCTTGTTGGCCACCACGAATTCACTGGCGAACAGGCCCGTACCGCCGACGTCCCGGAAGCCCAGGGCCACTTCGGGCACCCAGTGGGTTTCCTCCCACAGGCGGGCCTTCACGTCGACCGCCTTGTCCTTGTAACTCTGGTCACCGCTCATCGACGACGGGCCGTAGGGCCGGTTGGTGATGGCGGTATAGCGGAACGAGCCTTCCAGCCAGTCCAGCGGCTGCAGCGACACGCTGTAGCGGCTGTAGGGGCTGGTGCGGTTGGCGTTCACGCTCAATTCGCCGGCGGGCGACATGCGAGCGGTCGGGGTCTGCAACAGGCCCGCGCCGCCGAAATCGTTCTGGGTGATGCGCGGCTCGGCCTGGGCCAACCCGCACGGCAATAGCAACACGGCTGCAAAACGTAACTTCAACGAACCACCTCAGCCAACTGCGTGGCAATGAACTCGGCCAACTGCTGATTCAGTTCAGGAATGGGCGGATCCAGGTCGTCATTCTTCAACGGCACCAGGATCCGGCTGCCCGCCACCGGCAAGTGCCCGCTCTCGCGGTTCCAGTGCGCGATGCCGATCCGCCGCACCGCGCCGTCCGGCTGGATCAGCCACAGGTAATCGGCGTCCGCGTCGTCTTCGAGCAGCGCGCAGCCTTGCAGGTAGTCACTGGCCTCCTGCAACGGCTGATAGGGCAAGCGGCACGGCTCGGCGACGGCGCCCAGCACCTCGACCTCATCGACCCGCGCCGGGTAGATCAGCCGGTCGCCGTCGTCCAGCCGCAGGTTGAGGGCGAAGCCGACCTCCAGCGCCACCGGATCCAGGTTCGCGACCTGGCGCCCGGTGACCGGCATCTGCCGCACTTCTTCGGCCGTGCGCAGCGCCAAGGCTTCGCGGCTCGGGCGGTCGAACAGCACGGCCATGCGCAGCAGCACGTCCAGGTCGAACAGCACCCCGGCCTTGAGCCGGGTCTGTTGCTCCAGCAAGGACTGACGCAGCAGCACCCCCGCCAGCCAGTAGCCTTCGGCGTTGGGCACCGCGACGCTGATCACGTCGGTCAAACGCCCGCCCGCCGGCAACTCCACCGGCCCCGGGTTGGCCACATCGCCGGACACCAGCACCGCCGCCTGCCCTGCCCCGGCCGCCAGCAGCAGGCCGGCGGACAACATCCTCAGCCGCTTCATGGCACATGCCTGCGGTCAGGGGTCAGGTGCACGATCTTCACCCGCAACTGAGAGGTCAGTTGCTGCTCGCTCTGCACGATGAAGCCGTCCTTGGGATCGACCCAATAGCGGTTGGTCGCGCGCAGGCCGATGGCCGGGACGTCGATCCGCTCGTCGATGCGCAGCACGGCGTATGCCTTGTCGAGGATGTCGAGGGTTTCCATGGATTGGCGCGCGAAGCGGCTGTTCACCTGCAACCCGACTTCCTGGCCCTTGTAGAGGTCGATCCAGCGTTGGCTGGTGTAGCCGTCGGCGACGTGCTGAAGGCCTTGTTTAAAAGGCGCGGCGTCTGACAGCCGCGTGCCGTCCAGATCGCCTTCCAGGCCCAGGCCGATGCTGCGCACCGCCAGGCCGTCGCGCATCAGCAGCACCTGCTTGCCGGAAGCGACCCAGAACTGCAGGTCGCCGCGCTCACGCACCAGCGCCAGCACACCGGAGCCGGAAGGCGTGGTCAGCTTGAGTTGCGGATAGCGCACCTCGGCCACCTGGGCCGCCGTCACGTCCAGCTCATCCGGGCCGATGGCCGCCGACTTGAGGTTGGTCAACGAAGCGACCATCAACGGGTTGCAGCCGCACAGCCACAGGACCGCGCTCAGGCCAATGCCTGCTTTCAACGTATTCACTGTCGGGCCCGGCCTTATTTGCTGTTGTTGCTGTATTCGCTCCAGTTCTTCGCAGCGGAAGCGCCCGTACCGACAATCGACGCCGATGGCACCAATTGACTGATGAGACGGTTCCAGCGAGTCACGTTGGCAGGCCCGACATAGACGACATCCTGGGGACGCACCTCGAAGTGCGTGGCCAGCACCATGGCGGTGGGCGATTCGGCTTCGAGCTGGTAGATCTTCGCCGGCTCGACATCGAGGTTCTCGACCCCGCGGATGACGTACACGGCGTTGCCGTTGGCGGTGGTCTGGCTCAGTCCGCCGACCGAGCCGAGCACGTCGGAGAGGTTCATGGTGGCGGTCTTGAAGCTCAGCGCACGGGGCTGGTTGACCTCGCCCATGACGTAGATGCGCTTGTTGTCGTTGTACGGCAGGTACAGCTGATCGCCGCCCCGCAGGTAAACGTTCTGCAGCTCGGAGTCCTGCTGGTTGAGGCTGTCGAGATTCAGCGGGTACACCCGCCCGTTGCGCGTCAGCAGCAGGCCGGACAAGTCCGCGTTGTTGGTGTCGATGCCGGCCGAGCCCAGGGCTTCGACCACGCTCAGCGGGTTGGTGGAAATGGCTTGCGGACCGGCCTTGGCGACGGCGCCGGACACCACGACCTTTTGGCTGGCGAAACGCAGCACGGCGACATCCACCTGCGGCTCGGCGATGAACGCCGACAGGCGCTGCTCGATGTCCGAGCGCAGTTGCTGGATGGTGCGGCCGGCCGCCTGCACTTCCTTGATGAACGGGTAATAGAGCGTGCCGTCGGAGCGCACCAGTCGGCCGTTGGCGTCGATCTGTTGCTGCGCGCCGGACGGGGCCGTCAGTTCGGGGTGATCCCACACGGTGATGTAGAGCACGTCGTTGCGGCCGATGCGGTACTCGGCCGGCGCCTCCAGCAACTCGGGCGGCAGCGTTTCGCGCTTCTGGGTGGCCCGGTTCATGGAGATCAGCTTGGGGGTGATCGGGATCAGTTCGACCCGGCTGCTTTCGCTGGCGCCCTGGCGGGTGATGCCGAAGGTGTTCAGGTGCTGGCCGGGGGAAAACATGCAACCTTGCAGAGCGAGACTTGCCAACATTAAAAGATAAACACTACGAGTCATAATGGCACTACGCTATTCAAGGGCGAATCCAAAAACAAAGTCACCCGACTTGCGTCGGGCGACCTTGTACTGCAACAACAGTTGTTACCGTTAGTTGTGCGTGCCGGTTGTACCCGTCGTACCTGTGGTACCGGTTGTACCGCCGTTCGCACTTCCTCCGCTGTTGGATGCCGCTACGGCACTGGCAACCATTGCGGTACTGGCGGCGGGCGCTTGGGAAGCCGCCACGTTGCCCGACACATTGGTCACCGCCGTGAGCGGCGCTTCGGCTGCAATGGCCAAGTTGCCGAACAACGACAACAAGGCGATCGCCATCACTTTTTTCATACCCACTCCTTTCCGGCATTCGACTTTAATAACATCAGGCCGTCCGCTGGATGTTAGGGATCACGTCGCAAACTGCGCGAACATGAGCCGTCGTTCATTCACAATCAATCCCGACTTATAAATGTCGAACGGCACGTTTATATCTACGGACTTGAACCGGGCAATTCCAGCGTAATTTCCCGACGTTATCTAACAGCCTGACCGAAACTAACATCGGTCCAAATTGACATCATCCGCGGTAGCCCTGCGGGTGGCTCGATTGCCAGCGCCAGGTGTCAGTCACCATGTCCTGCAGGCTGCGCGTGGCTTTCCAGCCCAGTTCCGCCGCGGCCTTGGAGGGGTCGGCCCAGCTCTCGGCCACGTCTCCGGAGCGGCGCGGCATGACCTTGTACGGCACCGGCTGGCCGCAGGCCTGCTCGAAGGCCTGGAGCACCTGCAACACGCTGTAGCCGTCGCCGGTGCCCAGGTTCCAGGTGTGGATGCCGGTGCGGCCGGCGATGGTTTCCAGGGCCTTCAGGTGCCCGTCGGCCAGATCCACGACGTGGATGTAGTCGCGCACGCCAGTGCCGTCGGCCGTGGGGTAGTCGTTGCCGAAGATAGACAATTCCTGAAGGCTGCCGACGGCCACCTGGCTGATGTACGGCACCAGGTTGTTGGGGATGCCGTTGGGGTCTTCGCCCATCCGGCCGCTGTGGTGCGCGCCGATGGGGTTGAAGTAGCGCAGCAGGGCGATGCTCCAGCGCGGCTCGGCCTGGCACAGGTCACGCAGCACGTTCTCCACGATCAGCTTGGACTGGCCGTAGGGGCTGGTGGGCTGGCCGGTGGGGAAGTCCTCGCGGATCGGCATCCGCTCCGGCGCGCCGTACACCGTGGCCGAGGAGCTGAACACCAGGCGGAACACCCCGGCCGCCGCCATCGCCTGGCACAGCGTCACGCTGCCGCCGACGTTGTTCTCGTAGTATTCCAGCGGCTTGCGCACGCTCTCGCCCACGGCCTTGAGCCCGGCGAAGTGCAGCACCGCGTCGATCGCGTGTTCCCGGAAGATCCGGTCCAGCAGCGCCCTGTCGCAGACATCGCCGCGGATCATCTGCGCACTTCTGCCGCAGATGGCCTCCACCGCGTGCAGGGCCGCATCGCTGCTGTTGCAGAGATTGTCCAGGACAACAACTTCATAGCCTGCCTCAAGCAGCGCAAGTGTGGTGTGCGAGCCGATATAGCCGGCGCCACCGGTTACCAGAATCTTCATAGCGCGGTCCTTAGTCGGGAAACTTCCCAGTAGCGCGTCAAGCCTGGCCTGTTGAATATGTGTCGCAATTCACACAAACTAGGCCGACAACAACCTTAAACAAAACAAGTTCAACGACTGGCGAAAAATATTTTTCCAGCCCAAACTGTATTGCCTGCTATTTATTAACATCACCGCACTCTTGCCACTATCGGCAGATACCGACTAAAAATAACCAACAACAATAAGGCCGACATCTAATAACATTGTCGCCTTCCGCGCACATTGCCATTTGCCATCAATTACCTGACTCGGGTATTAAAGTAAGCGTTCAATCAACATTGAAACTTGCAACCTTTCGTTATTGCACGCCATTGGCTGTGCGCCATGAATGTCCAGGATATTTCTATGATTCGTAAATGCTTGTTCCCCGCGGCCGGCTATGGCACGCGTTTCTTGCCGGCCACCAAAGCCATGCCCAAGGAAATGCTGCCGATCGTCAACAAACCGTTGATCGAATACGCCGTCGAAGAAGCCCGGGACGCCGGCCTGCAACACATGGCGATCGTCACCGGACGGGGCAAGCGCGCGCTGGAAGACCACTTCGACATCAGCTATGAGCTCGAACACCAGATCCGCGGCACCGACAAGGAGAAGTTCCTGGCCGGCACCCGCGAGCTGATCGACACCTGCACCTTCTCCTACACACGTCAGGTGGAGATGAAAGGCCTGGGCCACGCGATCCTCAGCGGCCGTCCGCTGATCGGCGACGAACCCTTCGCCGTGGTGCTGGCCGACGACCTGTGCCTGAACCTGGAAGGCGACGGCGTACTCGCCCAGATGATCCAGCTGTACAAGCGCTTCCGCTGCTCCATCGTGGCCATCCAGGAAGTGCCCCGCGACCAGACCCACAAATACGGCGTGATCGCCGGCGAGCCGATCAGCGACGGCCTCTACCGGGTCGACAACATGGTGGAGAAACCCGCCCCGCAGGACGCCCCGTCCAACCTGGCGATCATCGGCCGCTACATCCTGACCCCGGACATCTTCGACCTGATCGCCGACACCCAACCGGGCAAGGGCGGGGAAATCCAGATCACCGACGCGCTGATGAAACAGGCGCAGAACGGCTGCGTGCTGGCCTACAAGTTCAAGGGCCTGCGCTTCGACTGCGGCGACGCCGAGGGTTACCTCCAGGCGACCAACTTCTGCTACGACAACGTCTACCTGAAGGGGCGCTGAGCCCAACCAGCGCACCCGTAACGTCCACCCCTCATTCAGGCAAACCCCTATGAACATTGCACAACACGCGGCGGACCTCGAACGGTCGGTGGACAACCTCGGCGTGATGAGTTGGCTGTCCCGCCATCAGCCGCTGCCCAGCGCCAACGAGTCTTGGCTGGGCACGATCTTGCTGGTGGAGCGCATCGGCATGTTTCCTTCGTCCGGCGACATCCGCCGGCCGCTGGCCGATCCCTATCCCCTGCTCGCCCACCTGAAACGGCTGTATGCCGAACAGGCGCTGGAAATCGACGACCGCGACGGCCTGAAGGTGATCTTCAGCGACTGGCGGTTCCGGGTGCGCCTGTGCTGCAACGAGCCGGCGGTCATCGTCACGGTGGAAACCCGCTGCGACACGCACGGGATGCCGCGCCGGACCGCCGAGCTGCTCGGCCATCTGGACGCCTTCGAACGCGCCCCAGGCTGAACGCCTAGCGCTGGACGTCGCCGCAGCGATCCTGGGGCGACACCGCTTCACGGCCGCCGACCATCAGACGATGGAAAAACCCGGCGATCACCTTCCCTCCCGTGGCCGGGTCCGGATGAATCCTGTCCGGCCCGATCATCGGCATCGGCCCGCCGGCCGCATAGCGCCTGACGTCGGCGCCGAATGCGCACTGCATGTCGGCGTAGCCCAGGTGGGCCTCTCGGGCCCAGGGCTGCAGCACCTGCGCATACGCCGACATCGGGTAGGCGCTGGAGCGCGAGGTGTCCTGGCGCAGGATCAGGTTGATGCTCGCCGTCGGCTGGATCTCGCGCAGCATCGCCACCAGGCCTTGGATGTTCTTCAGGTACTGCGCGGGCTTGACCCCGAAGCCCTGATCGTTGCCGCCGAGCATGATCAGGTAAATGTCCGCCGGAATCTTCGCCACCGCCGCTTTCCACTGCGCCTGCCAACCGGCATCGTCATGGTAGAAGTCCGCCGAGGCCGCGCCGGACGCCGCCAGCTTCGACACCCGCACGCCACGTTGGCCATTGCTCATCCACACGCCGAACAGCGTCGGCGTACCGCTCGCCACCTCCAGCCGCAACGCCCAGTCCGGCACCGGCGGCGGATCCGCCAACGGCGCTTCGCGGACGCCTTCGCCGTCAAGCCTCAACGGGCGCCAGGCCTGAGAAGGCGCCCAGCGGTAACGCACGTCGCTGGGTTCGCCGGTGCCGAGGTAAAGCAGTTTCGCCTCCGTGACCGTCGTGTCGATGGCCGCCGAAGGATGGGCATCGATCTGCAGCCATGCGCCCGGGCGCCCGGTGACGGTGCGGCTGTCGGGGCTGGCCTGGCCGAGGCCGGACACCTGCCAGCCGCCACCGAAGTGTTTTTCGCTGCTGCGGGTGTACTTGAAATGCGTGCCGCCGAGGGCCGCGCCGTGGTTGAAGCCAATGTAGCCGGGGCCGGCGAACCCCGCTTCCGACGCCAGCCGCTGCACCAAGCGATTGAGGTAGAAATCCTGCCCGGCGCTGTAGCTGTCGCCGATCACGGAGATGGACAGCACCGGCCCCGCCTTCCCTTCGCGCCACTGGCCGAATCGCTCACGGGCGTCGCCGACCTGAACCACCGAGGCCGCGACCGGGCTGAAGTCATCGACTGCGAACATGGCGCTTTTCCTTGTGCGCAACCATCAGGTTTGCGGCACCGAGGCCGCTTGCCCGACAGGCTTCTTGACCGTGGCCCGCTCCCCCAGGAACAGCACGGAAGTGAAGTTGAAGCGGCTGAACACCGTCGACAGCAGCACCGGCCCGAACAGACCCAGGGTCAGGCCGCAGGCCACCAGCACGCTTTCGTCCTTCACGCCCAGACGCCCCAGCAACGCCCGCGACGTGGCGGCGAACAGCACATGGAACAGGAAGATCGCGTAGGAATAGCCGCCCAGCCAGGTCAGCCACTTCGAGCGCATCTCGCTCGACAGCAGCGCGAAGCACGACACGCAGCCCACCGTTAGCCCGATCAGGCTGCGACGGTCGACGATCAGCTCGCGGTCCGTCGCGGCCACATACAGCAGCGCCAGCGAAATCATCACGAACACCCAAGGCCCGATCACCTTGAAGAAATGCCGGAAGGTGTCGACCTTTTCCTGGCCGATCATCCCCGCCACGAAGAACGGCAGCAGGTAGGTCGCGCCGTTGATGCCGAACGCATCGACCTTGAAGGTCGGCAGCAGGAACACCACCGCCGCGAACGCCAGCAGCAGGTACAGGCGCGTCGACGTGCGCAGCAGGCCGCGCCATTCCAGCAGGCCGACGAACATGAAAATGATGAACACCGCCTGCAGGAACCAGAAGTGGTTCACCGGAATGTAGAACGACAGCAGCGCATCAATCACGCCCACGTCCTTGTTCACCCCGGGCCCCACCGCCTGCAGCACGGAGAACGGCACGCCGACGCAGAACAGCGGCACGATCAGCCGCCGCACCTTGCCGCGAAAGAACGCCCCGAAGTCGTTGCCGCGGATCTTGTAGAGCGAATAGATGTAGCCCGAAATGAAGGTGAACAGCGGCATGCGCACGTACACCATGGAATCGGCGATGACCCGGAACGGCGAGCCCAGGTCGATCTTCAGGCCGCCGCCCAGCGGGCCGATGACGTGATACAGCACCAACAGCAGGCAGGCCAGACCGCGCAGGGTCTCGATCTCCAGCGACTTTCTCTTGCTCGACATTACGGCACCCGCCTCATCTCGCGATTGGTTGATTCGGCCCGCACGGGCTTCTTGCCTTGCAGCATCAGCCCCAGCCCGACGAACAGCACCGGCACCACCATGGAGAAGTGCCGGGCGAAGGAGCCGAAGTCCGGCTCGAACAGCCCCTGGACCAGCAGGAACGCGAGGGGGATCGCGATCAGTTCCTTGGCCTTGGTCTGAATGGGGATGCCCTTGTAGTCCTTGGACGTGATGACCTTGAACAGCAGCAGCGCGGTCATGATCATCAACGCCACGAAGATCACCTGCCCCGGCCCGGACAGCAGGATCAGCTCGGCGGGAAACGACAGCCGGAAGAAGATGATCATCGAGTCCAGCGCCTGGGAGACGAAGTCGCTGCCGCTGAGCCACGACACGATCAGCGACTTGGAGCCCTCCTCGCCCGCCGTGCGCAGCTCGTTGTTGCTGGCGCGGATCGACGACACCGGAAAACCGAGCGCCACCTGGATCGCCATGGCGACCGCCAGGTAGAACAGGAACAGCATCAGGAAGAACGTGACGCGCGACACATACTTCTTCATCACGCAGACGCCGACCCACGACAGCGAAAACAGAATCCAGTAGGGCCGGATCAGCACGCCGTAGATCACCGCCGACAGGAAGAAGCCGCCGCGGTACTTGCGCGTCAGCGAACTCAGGAGAATGCTCAGCACCGCCACCGACACGATGATTTCCTTGGTCAGGTTCTCCAGGAAAAACGAACGGACGATGCCCCACAGGCACAGGGTGCCGAAGATCGCCAGCGGCATGCGCCGGAAGACGACCACCGGGATCGCCGTCAGGAAGAAATTGCAGAACATGCCGTAGGCCCAGGCATTGGTCAGGTCGATGCCGGTGGGCCGCAGCAGGAATGCCGAGCACTCGTAGGACGAGCGGTCCGGCGAGAACGGGTTCCAGAAGTTGCAGTTGTCGGCCCGGGCGTAGGACATCCACAGGGTCATGGCGTCCGGCCCCGGCGCCCGGGGCACCAGCAGCGGCATGGCCACCGACAGGAACAGGCCGCTGAACAGGATCAGGAACGACATCGACGAATCGAGCTTCACCCCGCGAAACTCGATGCATGGCAACTTCAGCCCCATGCCAGCGCCCTTTTCGCCTGACCCGCGCGGGTCAGCAGCGCAATCGCGCCCAACTGCACGACAATGGCGAAGACGTTGCCCCAGGCGGCGCCCTCGATCGAATAGTGCTTGATCAGGCCGTAGCTGACCGGCACCGACACCAGCAGGCAGATGGCCGCTCCGGCGAGCGACGCCCGACTGTTTTTCGAGGCGATCAACCCGCCCCAGACGATGTCGCCGACCCCGCGCAAGGCAAAGGACACGATCAGCACGCCGAGGATCCCGTTGTCCGGACGCGGCACCGGCGCGCCGACATAGTCGAGCACGACGTTGAAGAACAGGTAGATCAGCACCGCCACCACGGCCGACACCGCCAGCGAACGCATCACCCATTTGTTCACGAACAGTTGCCCGACCGTGAACGGCTGCCCGTCGGCCTGAAACCGCTTGGCCAGCACCGGGATGCCCACCACCGCCACCACCGCATAGGACAGCGCCTGCAAGGTGTTGGCCGCCGACCAGGCGTACACGTAAACGCCCAGGTTGGCGTAGGGCTCAAGGTCGGCGATCAGAAAGCGCTCGGCGTACTGACTCAACGCGATCAGCCCGGTGCCCAGATAGAACGGCAAGCCGGCCTTCCACACGGTCGCGGCCGCCAGCGTCCCTTCCGCCCGCCCGCGATGCACCTTGGCCACGATGGCGTACCCGGCGACGATCACCACGACGTTGGCCACCACCCACAGCCATAGGACGCTCGTGATGTCCGCGACCTGGCCGAGCATCAGCCCGGCCACCGCCAGCAGCGCCCAGAGGCCGGTCTTGATGAAGAACAGCAGCGCCCCCCACGTGGCCTTCTGGGCGGAAAACACAAAAGAGTTGATCTCGAAGGACAGGTGTTCGGTGAGCAGCACCAGGGTCACGCAGGCGATCAGCGCGGGCGTCGCCGGCATCGACTGGAACAGCGAGTAGACCGCCACCGTCGCCAGCGACAGCACCAGGCCCACGGCCAGGTACAGCCACAGCACCTTGTCGATGACCCGGCGCGAACTGCCGCCGACGCTGATCAGCCGGTTGATCTCGGAGCTGAAGCCCGCGCTGTAGAACTTCGACGCAATCAGCGACGCCGCGACCACCACCCCGTAGAAGCCCAAGGCTTCATAGCCCAGGTAATGGGTGACGGCCAGCACCAGCAGGAACTTGGCGCCCAGCGATCCGCCCCGCAGCAGGAGCCTGAAGATCATCGAACGACGCCTTTGATGATCTCGTCCATCATCACCGTCTTGGCTTCGATCTCGCGGCAGGTGTCGGTCAGGCGCTTGCCGAAGCGGCTCAGGGCGTCCGGCGCGTAGACCGTGTCGATGATGGTGTCGACGTCGATGTCGCCGCCGTTGATCACCCAGTCCTCCACGCCCATGTCCTGGTAGGCGCCGAAGCCCTTGCGCTCGTAGCTGATGTGGTAGGCCGGAACGCCCGACAGCAGCGACTCGATGGCGCCGTGCAAACGCACGGAGATCACCAGGTCCGGCTGGTGCTTGGCCAGGGTCGCCTTCAGCGGCAGCAGGTCTTCGGTGATGCCCAGCTCGCGGTAGAACGCACCGTCGTCGTTGCCGCGCACGGCGCTCTGCACCGCGCACACCACCTTGCTCTTGTCCTTCAGGCGTTGCAGCAGCACCTTGAGGTTGGCGACGTAGGCGGCCTTCTTTTCCGGGCTCCACGCCGGCGGCTTGCGCAGCACCACGCACACCGTGGCCGGCGTCGACGCGCAGCGGGTGAACTTGGGCTGCATGAGGATCTTGCCGGCCAGGGCCTGCACCGCCAGGTCCGGTGCCCGGTAAACGTTCTCGCAGGCTTCGAACATCGCCGAAGAGCGGTTGTCGCGCACGAACACCGCATCGGCGCTGGCGTAGTGCTCGACGATCTTGCTGCTTTCGCCGTGGAACGGCCCGATGCTCTGCGGCAGGTACACCGACGGCACCTTGCTGAGGATCGCCGTTTCCAGTTGCTTGGCGTGCCCCAGCTTCAGCTTGATGTGTTCGAAGGCGCTCTTGGAACGCATGTAGCCGCCGCCGACGCCGACGATCAGGTCCGTGTTCTTCAAAAGGTCCGCCAGCGCGGCGTAGGAGCGGTTGAGGAACACCGCCTCCTTGACCCGCCCCAGGCCCTTGGCCGCCATCACCGGCGCATCGAAGCGCTTGTGCGGCAGGTAGCTGAAGGACTGCGGGTCGGACGCCACGACATTGATCGACGTGTCGGCGCCGAAGTTTCGCTGCACCAGGGCGATGGCCAGGTCCACCAAGAGGCCGTCACCGGAGTTGGACGCACTGTAGCCATGCAAGATCGTTACGTTCATAAGCTGATTTCTACTTAACAAGTGGGGGCGCAATACACGTCATAGGTCTGGCGGATCATCAGCTCGGCGCTGAAGCGCTCGCGCACGATCCGGCGGCTTTCAAGGCCCAGGGCGGTCAGCCCCGGCTTGTGGATCCGCATCAGGCGGTCGGCCAGCGCCTGGTGGTCGCCGGCGGGGAAGATGTAGCCGGACACCCCGTGGGTGACCAGTTCCGGCAGGGACGTGCAGTCGCTGGCGATCACCGGCACGCCCATGGACATGCCCTCCAGCGGCACCATCGCGAACCCTTCCCAGCGGCTGGGCACGATCAGCGCATCGGCCTGGCGGTACAAGGCGTGGACTTCGGCCGGGGTCACCCACGGCAGGTACTCGACCCCGTCCATCGGCGGGGGCGCGACCGCGTCTTCGTTGACCGCGCTGCCCACCACCGTGAGCTTGAGGTCGGTGCGGCGCACTTCGGCAAAGGCCTTGAGCAGCACATCGAAGCCCTTCTGGTAGTCGAGACGGCCCACGAACAACAGGCGGATCGGCTCCGCGCCGGCGGCCTTGGGCACCTCGTCCTTGGGCGGTATGCCGTTGTAGATCAGGGTCATGCGCTTGCGGTCGATGCCGAACGCGGCGGCTTTGTCCAGCTCGTAGCGGCTGACGCAGATGATTTTGTCGGTGACGTTCTGCAGCAGCCGCTCGATCAGCGAATAGAGCTTGCGCTTGGCCGGCGAGCCTTCCATCAGGAACGAAAAGGCATGGGGGCAATAGACGATCTTCGGCGACCGCCAGGGCCGCAGAAGCAGGCACACGCAACGACCGATCACCCCGGAAAAAGTACTGTGCAGGTGCACCACATCGGGCTTTTCCTTGAGCATTACCTGCATCAGCCGCCAGGCGAAGCGCAGCATCGACAGCGCATTGCGCCCACTCCTTTCGAAGGTGCGGATCTGCCCTCCGTCGATGCCGTGCAGCTCCTGTTTCTGATCCTTGGGCACCAGATAGATCAGTTCGTAGTTCGAGGTTTCGTCGTCGGGCGACGCCGATATCGTGCGGATCACCGTCGCGACGCCGCCTTTTATCGTTTCAGCCACGTGCAGAATTTTTTTCACAACCCACCCACTTCCTTGCCAAATGGAACCGTCGCCCGACTCAGGACTTGTCGGACGCGTATTCGTAGCTGTAGTAACCGTAGCCGCCGTTGCCGTAGTAACTGGCCGCGCGCTTCTCGACGCCGTTGAACACCGCGCCTTTGAGTTCGATGCCGTTCTGGGCGAACCGGCGGATCGTCAGTTCGATTTCCTTGGCGGGGTTCACCGCGAACCGGGTGACGATCAGGCTGATCCCCGCTTCGCGGCCGACGATGGCCGCGTCCGTCACGGCCAGCAGCGGCGGCGTATCGATGATCACCACGTCGTAGCGCTCGCTGAGCTCGGCCAGAAGATCGCGGAAGTTGGCGTGCATCAGCAGTTCCGACGGATTGGGCGGTACCTGCCCGCGGCTGATGAAGTGCAGGTTGTCGACCTCGACCTTGTGGATCGCCTGCTCAAGGCTGCAGCGCTTGACCAACAGGTCCGACAGGCCATTGGCGATGGGCGTGTTCAGCGTCTTGTGCAGATGCCCCTTGCGCATGTCCGCGTCGATCAGCACCACCCGCTGGCCGCTTTGCGCCATGACCGCCGCCAGGTTCGAAGACACGAACGTCTTGCCGACCTGCGGGCTGGGGCCGGAGATCATGATCCGGTTGTTGGTCGAGTCCAGCCCGGCGAAATGCAGGCAGGTGCGCAGGCTGCGGATCGATTCGATGGACAGGTCCGTCGGGTTGCGCAGGGCCAGCAGGTAAGCGGGTTGGGTCTCGGCCTGCTTGGCCCGGACCTTCTTGCTGTCCTCTTCCTTCTGCAGGGCACTGTAGGGAATCGACGCGTACACCGGCAGGCCGAGCTGCTCGATGGCCTCCGGGCCTTCCAGCCCCCGGCTCATCGACTTGCGCACCAGCACCAGCGCCACGCCGACAAAGGCACCGAAGAACGTCGCGATCAGCACGATCAAGGCCTTGCGCGGCTTGATCGGGTTGGTCATGTCCACATCCGCCGGATCCACCAGCCGCACGTTGCCCACGGCACCGGCGCGGACGATGTCCAGCTCCTGGGCCTTGTTCAGCAATTGGGTGTAGATCTGCGAGGCCACTTCCACGTCGCGGGTCAGGTTCAGCAGTTCCTGCTGGGTGGCCGGCAGATCCTGCACCTTGCTCTCCAGCGAGCGCTGCTGCTGGGTCAGCTCGCCGATCTGGGTCATCAGGGCGCGGTAGGCCGGGTGCTGCTTGGTGAATTTGCGGTCCATCTCCGCCTGCTGCATCTTCAGCTCGGAGAGCTTGGTGTCCAGGCCGACGGCCTGGCCCAGCACCGACTGGGTCTCCAGGGAGATGTTCACGGTCTTGCCGCGGGTCTGGTAGGCGTTGAGCGCTTCGCTGGCCTTGGCCAGGTCGCGCTTGACCTGGGGCAGTTGGCCCTGGAGGAAGTTCAGGCTCTGCGCCGCTTCGGCCGAGGTGCGCTGCACGTTCTGCTGCACGTACAGCGCCGAGATCTTGTTGAGGATCCGCACCGCCTCGGGCGCATCGCTGCTGGCCAGGGCCAGGCGGATGATCCCCGATTCCTTGCCTTGCTCGGCGATGTCCAGGGCGTCTTGGTAGCTCTGGATCGTGACGATGCGTGGGTTGCGCACCACCTCGAAACGGGTGCCGGGGTTGGCTTGCAGCCGTCCGATCAGCCCGGCGACGCCGTCCTGGTCGAAGGCGCTGCCGGCCACGCCTTCGGCCAGCAGGTTGTCGTTGTCGTCCAACAGCTGGAAGCGGTGCTGCTCGCCCGCGATCAGGGTGAGTTTCTTGCCCAGCAGTTCCTTGGGCAGGTCAAGGCGCTCGATGTCCAGGCGCTCGCCGCCCCAGGCGTAGCTGTTGAGGCCGAAGCGCGGGCGCGAGACGCTGTCTTCGCTGTCGCCCCGATAGCGCCGGGCCAGGAAGCCGCCGATCACCGGGAAGGTGTTGGGCGTGACGTCGATGTCCAGGCGCAGGTCGTCGACGGTGCGGCCGATCACTGCCCGGGACTTGATGATGCCGATCTCGGTCACCGACGGCGACTGCCCGCCCAGCATGCTGCTCAGGTCGGAGAACCCGAGCATGTCGTTCTTTTTCGGTTCGACCTGGACCAGCGCGTTCGCCAGGTACACCGGCGTCGACAGCACGGCGTAGGCCACGCCGGTCATCATGAAGGCGCCGGTGAAGGCGCCGATCAACCATTTGCGGTCGATCAACGAACCAAAGATGCCGAGGATATCAATGCTGTCTTGATCATTATCCCGGGTGCCGACTACTGACGGTAACTGCATAAGTCTTTTCTTACCATTCACTGAACTGAAGAATATTCATCAACGCCCGAGGCGTTGCGCCCAAGAGCAAACAGCATCTTCAATCAATGCATGCGCATGAATAAAAGCGGCCTTTCCCTGACGGTACGGATCCGGTATTTCCCGCTCGCTTTGCCACTTGCCGAGCAGAAACACTTTGCCCCTGGCGTGGGACGCGATCTTCAATACTTGTTTTACATGTTCTTTTTCCATGACCAGGACCAAGTCGGCATCATTGACGATGTCCGACGTGATCTGCCGCGCCCGGAAACCTTCGGCGCTGTGGCCGTGTTCTTCCACCACCTGGCGCGCGGACGCTTCCATGGCTTCGCCGACCCGGGCGGACAGCCCGGCGGACGCGACCGTGACGCCGGCCGGCGCCAGTGCATCACGCAACAACAGTTCGGCTGTCGGACTTCGGCAGATGTTGCCCACGCAGACGACAAGGATCTTTTTGAACAAGGTTTACTTTCCTGTGTAATATCATTCTGCCAATACCGCTCGCGGTCTTAATGAACCCACGAGACATTTCTGCGTTCAGAAATAGATTCGCCCTGTTAATTGAGTGCATTAAGTACCATGCCGTCGGAAAGTCCCCCAACCAGAATTGCCGGACCAAAAATAACTGTGATTTTCACAAGTTGATTCCTGACAAAAAATAACATTCGTGCACTTCGCGCACTTGCGCCTATCGAATCAGATAACGCAAACAACGATTGCTAGTGTCATTTCTCATCAGGAGAGCAGACATGTATTCAGCACATCTCAAACGGCTCGGCGCCCTCGCCTTCTTGCTGCTCGGCGCCAGCGCCCAGGCCCACGCCAGCGAACTGTTTCCGGCCCTGACCGGCACCCGCACCATCGGCGTTCAGGTCAAGATCCAGAACTTCTCTTCCGCCGACGCCGCCCAGATCAAGGCGGCGGGCTTCAGCTTCGTGCGCTTGGGCGTCTGGAGCGACAGCCTGGGTGATCCGGCCTATCAGCGGCAGATCGGCGACGCCTTCGCCGTCGCCCGGGCAGCCGGGTTGCCAGTGCTGATGACCGTGCGCGCCACCCGCCCCCTGAGCGCAGAGCCCGCAGCGGCGGGCGGCGCGTTCGCCGGCGCGGTGACGAGCCTGGAAGCGTCCTACCGCACGCAATTGGTGGCGATCGAAATCTGGAACGAACCGGATCTGGCCACGTACTGGCCGACCGGCAACTTCGACACGACGTTCGCGCCGTTCATGAAAGCCATGTGCCAGTCGCTGCAAGGCAAAATCACATCCACACCCGTGATCGGCTTCGGCTTCGCCCGGCCGCCGAGCGCAGGGTCGGCCTCGACCGTTGCGCTGAACAGCATCGTCAGCGCCTACCCCGACTGCCTGGACGCGGTGTCCTATCACCCCTACGGCATGACCGCCGCGCAGATCGGCAATGCCCAGGCGTTCATCCAGCAGAACTTCCACCTGCCGGGGGTCATCAGCGAATGGGGCATCTCGGCGCTCGGCTCCAACGGCGGCCCCGAAGGCCAGGCCAGCAAGATCGGGGCGTTCATCGGCGACGTTAAACGGCTCAACATCCCGTTGACCTCGATCTATGAATGGAAAAACAGCGATTCGGGCAGCAACGACCGGGAACGCAACTTCGGCCTGCTGACCTCCGACGGCCAGCCGAAACCGGCGCAACTGACGGCCCGCACGCAACTGAACGCGCAATAGCCGCCCTCCACCCATCTGTCGCTTTGAACCTGCGGGCGGTTTCGCCATCGAATCCATCGACACCGCGCCCCCGCCTTTCAAACAGCCGTTTTCAGGTTGTTGCCCCGGGGGCCGCCGATCCGCGTTCATGCCCTTGAGCGGCTGTCAGCGCTCGGGTAATGTCATCAGACCCCTAGGACAGAGCACGCTCATGACTTCCAAGCTGGAACAACTGAAACAATTCACCACCGTCGTTGCCGACACCGGCGACTTCGAAGCCATCGCCCGGGTCAAGCCGGTCGATGCGACCACCAACCCTTCCCTGCTGCTCAAGGCGGCCGCCATTCCGGCCTACGCCGAGCTGCTGAACGCCAGCGTCAGCGACTGCAAGGGCGACGTGGGCCTGGCCAGCGACCGCTTCGGCGTCGCGGTGGGCCAGGAAATCCTGAAAGTGATCCCCGGGCGCATCTCCACCGAAGTGGATGCGCGCCTGTCGTTCGACCAGGACGCCATGCTCAAGCGTGCGCACCGCCTGATCGAGCTGTACGACAAGGCCGGCATCGGCCGCGACCGCGTGCTGATCAAGATCGCCTCTACCTGGGAAGGCATCCGCGCCGCCGAGATCCTGGAGAAAGAAGGCATCCAGACCAACCTGACCCTGCTGTTCTCCTTCGCCCAGGCCGCCGCCTGCGCCGATGCCGGCGTGTTCCTGATCTCGCCGTTCGTGGGCCGCATCTACGACTGGTACAAGAAGGCCAACGGCAACGAGTACACCGGTGCCGACGATCCGGGCGTGCAGTCGGTGACCCGCATCTACAACTACTACAAGGCCAACGGCTACAAGACCGTGGTCATGGGCGCCAGCTTCCGCAACCTGAGCCAGATTGAACAGCTGGCCGGCTGCGACCGCCTGACCATCAGCCCCGACCTGATCGACAAGCTGGCCGCAGACACCGGCAAGCTGGAGCGCAAACTGGCGCCGGGCCACACCGGCGAAGCCCGTCTGCCGCTGAACGAAGCGCAGTTCCGCTGGCTGTCCAACGAAGACGCGATGGCCACCGAGAAACTGGCCGAAGGCATCCGCCAGTTCGCCCGCGACCAGGAAAAGCTCGAAGCGCTGCTCAAAGCCAAGCTGTGACCGGCTGACGGCCAACGCAAAAAGGGCGAACCCTCACGGGTTCGCCCTTTTTCATTCGTGTGGCGAGGAAGCTTGCTCCCGCCGCCGGGACGGTCAATGCCGCTCGAGCGCGTTCACCAGGTCATGGAACGCCTCACGGTTGGACTCGTTCAGCCCCATGAGGATCTTGTGCGCCTCTAGCACCTTGATCCGCACCACCTCCTCCGACTGGTCCTGATCCGGCAGGTCGTCGAGACACTCCGGACACGGCACAGGGTGGTTGACGATGTTGAACACCTGCTCGAAGCCCATCGACTGCAGCAGACGGGTGATGTCATCGTGGGTGGTGACGACGGTCGGCAACAGGCCGACCTTCTGCCGCGACAGAATGGACAGCTTGGCCAACAGGCCCAGGGTGGTGCTGTCGATACTGCGGGTTTCGGTCAAATCGATCACGATCGCGTTGAAGTTCAACGCGGTGAAGATTTTCTCAATAGTCGCATCCAACGCCGAACACAGGGTCAGGCGTACTTCACCGACGAACTTCAGGACAAAGGTGCCGTCCTGCTCGGCGAACTGGATTCTACCGGTACTCATTGAAGGTTCCTGCTCAACACCAACAGGGCGATATCATCCGGCATCTCCCCGAGCGTGGCCAATCCAAACACCTGGCGCAGACCATCCAGGCTGCCGCCCGCCGTCTTGACCCGTTGGGGCAAGGCGGCTTCTTTTTCTTTGAGTGTGGGCTCTGGCAAAAGATCCAGAATGCCATCAGACATCAGCGTCAGGCTGAACGTCGGCGGCAGCTCCAGCACGTGATCCTCGTAGGTGGCCTCGTTGAAGAGCCCCACGGGCAGCCCGCGGCCCTCGAGGTAGCGCACGCCCTCAGGCGTGTACAGCACAGGCAACGGCAGATGGCCGCCGATGCTATAGGTCAACAAACCGGTCTCCTCGTCGATGACGCCACCGACCATCGTGACATGCTTGCCCAGCTTACAGCTGATCAGTCCCCGGTTGATATGGCCAAGGACTTCCGACGGCTTGAACTCCGGCAGCGTGCCGTTGCGCTTGGACTCGAACAGCAGGCGCGTGGTCATGAACTTCAGCAGCACGGTCACGAACGCGGAGGACGCGCCGTGGCCCGAGACGTCCGCCAGGTAGAACGCCACCCGATGGTCATCGACCCGGAAATAGTCGACGAAATCGCCGGACAGGTACAGGGACGGGATGATCTGGTGTTCGAAGCGCAGTTCGTCGACGCTCCAGGGGCTGACCGGGAGCATGTTCATCTGCACCTGGCGCCCGGCGTTCTGGTCTTCCTGCAGCAGGTTCAGGCTGGCTTCGAGCTCGCGGTTGGCCTTTTCGAGCTTCTCGCGGTAGCGCTGGTTCTCCAGCAGCAGCCGCGCACGATCCAAGGCCCGGCGCACGGAGTGCTCGAGCACAGCCAGGTCTTCGAGGGGCTTGATCAGGTAATCGGCGGCGCCCAGGCGCAGGGCCTCCACCGCATCGTTCATCACGCCGGCACCCGATACCACGATCACCGGCGTCTGCGGCGAGCGTTCGGTGACTTGACGGATGAGTTCGAGACCGCCCATCTGCGGCATGCGCAGATCGCAGATGACCAGATCGGGCTTGTCTTGCTCGAATACCTGAAGTCCCTGCTGACCGTTGCCGGCCTGCAGGACGCTGAAACCACTGTCTTCCAAATAGGCCGCGAGGCTCGCGCGCACTACTTCGTCATCATCGATTATCAGCAGCGTGGCACTGGTTTTTGGCATGTGGGCAAACGGCGCCAGAATGGGGTTGGCGTAGCAGGCGGGGCGACAGGCCCGGCGCAGACTACTGGATTCGCTTTCTAGCCTCTCTGTTGCAGCGCTTTCGGACAACGGTCCCGAACGCGATCACACCAGAGGTGCCCTTCTAAGGCGCAGACGGTACTCCCATCCGCGGGGCGTTTCAAGCATGCGCCGATCGCCACCTGACGACTTTGTTTGTCAAATCACAGAGAGTTATAAGAACCCATCCATCCGTAACCCGTTGGAAGGTCGTCGCCATGAAAAAAGGCGGCCTGACGGCCGCCTTCGATGTCCGGCGATCGACGCAGACGATCAGAAATCGTCTTCGACCTGGCCGTCCTTGACCTTGAACTCGCGGTTCTGCAGGTAGGCGTTGCGGATGAAGGTGTACTTGTCGCCGCTGATCAGCTTCTCGCTGGAGAGCAGGCTGGCGCGGGTGTCGACGATGTTCAGGCCGAAGATCGAGTTACGCACCGGCACGTCGTTGATGTAGCGGTAAGGGCCGGTGTAGCTGTCGACGTACTTCGACGGCGCATCGCGCAGGGTGCTCGGGCCCAGCAGCGGCAGCATCACGTAGGGGCCGCTGCCCACGCCCCAGTAGCCGAGGGTCTGGCCGAAGTCTTCGTCGCTGCGCTGCAGGCCCATCTTGGTGCCGACGTCGAAGAAGCCGAGCAGGCCGAAGGTGGTGTTGAAGATCAGGCGCGCCGCATCGACGCCGGCGGCGGCCGGCTTGGCCTGCAGGACGTTGTTGGCGAAGTTGGTGACGTCGCCGACGTTGCGGAACATGTTGTGGATGCCGTCTTCGAGGAATTGCGGCGTCACATATTCATAGCCCTGCGCCAGCGGCTTCAGCGCGTAGGTGTCGACGAAATCGTTGAACTGGAAGATCGGACGGTTGACGCTTTCCCAAGGGTCTTCTTCCGTCGCGGCCTGGGCGGCGAACGGGGCCAGCAACACACCGGCACATAGACAGATCTGAGCGAGAGGATTGCTCCAGCGCATAAAAGGAAACTCCTTGGATGGGGATGGCGCAGGACGAATCCGCCCCGGCGATATGGGCGCTAGTATAAGCGCAAAAGCCGCTTTGGGCAGGCAGTCGCGCTGACAACGTGCGACATCTCCTACGGCCGCTTTCACCAATGTGTCATCCAACTGTCACCGGCCTCCCCTAGCCTTTGGCTATTTCAGGGACGTTTTCATGCCGCACGCCGAAACCTTGCCCCACTGCGCCTCCAACCTGACCGCCGTGCTGTTCGGGCTCAGCGGCTGCCTGGTGGATTTCGGCGCCCGCGCCCGCCACGGCGAAGTCCTGCAGGAGCACACCCAGGCCACCCCCGGCGCCCTGGACAGCCTCGACAGCCTGCAGCGCCAGCAAATCCCCTGCGCCTGGCTCGACGAACTGCCGCCCGCCCTCGCCCACCCCCTGACCGCCGCGTTGCCGTCATGGATCCAGCCGTCGCAATATTCGGCAACAATCAATCCATGGCCGGCCCCGGGCGCTTGCTGGCAAGCGCTGATGTCCCTGAACGTCGAACGGCTCGACGGCTGCGTGCTGGTCAGCGGCGAACCGCGCCTGCTGCAATCGGGCCTGAACGCCGGGCTGTGGACCATCGGGCTGGCCTCCTGCGGCCCGCTCTGCGGCCTGTCGCCGGAGCAATGGCACGCCCTGGAGCAGAAGGAACGCGAACAGTTGCGCGGCAAGGCGACGCTGCAGCTGTACGGCTTGGGCGTGCACTCGGTGATCGACCATCTGGGCGAGCTCGACACGTGCCTGGCCGACATCAGCCTGCGCAGGCTCAAAGGCGAGAAGCCCTGACCGGGATCATGCACGCGCCTCGAGAGTGGATTAGTCTTAAGGGGAGCCATAGACCTTTGGCGCCCGGCTGCTGTCTATGCCAGTGCCTCTCGACAAAAGGAAACCGCCATGCCCGCCCGCGAACTGCAAGAACAGCTCAACACCCTGCGCGAGCAACTGGAACAGAATCCGCCGCTGTCCGATGCCGAGCGCGAACATCTGCACCAGCTCATGGAGCAGATCAAATCCGAGCTCGATCTGGATAAATCCACTCAGGACACCAACATTGCCGATGGCGTGAACCTGGCGGTCGAACGCTTCGAGGTCGAACACCCTGCCATCGCCGGCACCTTGCGCAACATCATGAACTCACTGGTCAGCATGGGCATCTGAACCCCAGCACAAAAAAAGCCCTGCCGTCGCCGGCAGGGCTTTTTCATGTGCGGTGCCTTCACGGGCGCCTTCGTCAGCAGGCTGGCTCCCACCCTGTTTGGCGGTGAACACAGATTCTGGATTCACCGCAGAACCCTGTGGGAGCCAGCCTGCTGGCGATGAGGCCGGCGCGAACACCGCCTGTGGCGAAAGTCTTTACTGGCGAACCAGACGCAGGTTCGGCCACTGCGCGCTTTCGGTGCTGCGGTACGGGTTGATGTCCAGGCCGCCGCGGCGCACGTAGCGGGCATAGACGGTCAGTTTCTCTGGCTTGAGCAACCGTTGCAGGTCGAGGAAGATCCGCTCCACGCACTGCTCGTGGAAGTCCGAATGCTGGCGGAAGCTGACGATGTACTCCAGCAGGCTGGCATGGTCCAGCGCCGCGCCGCGGTACTCCACCACCACACTGCCCCAGTCCGGCTGGCTGGTCACCGGGCAGTTGGACTTGAGCAGGTGGCTGTGCACGCTCTCCTCCACCACTCGCGAATCGTCGCAACGCAGCAGTTCGGGGCGCGGATGCTCATAGTTGCTGACACGGATGTCCAGGTCGTCGATGCACACGCCCGGCAGCGCGGTGACGCCTTCGGCCTCGACGTCCTTCAGGCTGCGGATCCGCACGCCCACCGGCTTGCCGGCGGCGGCGGACAGGTCCTTGACCAGCGTCGCCTCCAGGCTGGCGGTGTCGGCGAACGGCGTCTGGTTCAGCGAGTTCAGGTACAGCTTGAACGACTTGGACTCGATGATGTTCGGCGAATCCGCCGGGATGCTGAACTCGCCGATCGCCACCACCGGCTTGCCCGACGGCAGCAGCCACGACAGCTCGAAGCAGTTCCAGAAATCCACGCCCTTGTACGGCAGGGTGTCTGCGGTCAGCCCCAGCTCCGCCCATTTGGCGGTACGCGGGATCGGAAACAGCAGGGACGGCGTGTAGGTGGCGATGTATTCGCTGGATTTGCCCAGCGGCGAATGTTCGGCTGCGGGATGCATGGCGGAAACCTGACTGAAGAATCAGCGGATTCTACCAGCCTTTGCCCCCGCCTTTGAGTGCTTACTGACTGACCGTCAGTTTGCCGACCATGCCGGCCTGATAATGGCCGGGGATGTTGCAGGCAAACTCAAGATTGACGGCCTTGCTGAACGTCCAGGTCAACTCGGCGGTTTTGCCTGGCTCCACCAGCACACTGTTGGGGTCGTCGTGCTTCATGCCCTGCTTCATCGCGCCCATCGCCATGGCGTCGTGGCCCATCGCGCGGTGGTCCATGCCGGCCATGTCGTGGGACATTTCTTTCATGCCCGTAGGCGTGAGCATGCCGCTTTGCTGCATCTTGAGCATTTCCTGCTGATGGCTGGCATGCATCGCCGCATCGCCCAGGTTGAATTCGTGCAGCAGTTGCCCCTTGTTCACCAGCACGAAACGAACGGTCTCACCGGCCTTGACCTCGATGGCCTTGGGATCGAACGACATGTCGCCCATCACCACTTCGATGCTGCGGCTGGCCTTGGCCGCCGGGGCCGGCTGGCCGAAATCGTAGGTGTGCGCCCCGGCCGCCCACACAGGCGAACTCAGCGCCAGCAGACAGGCGGCGACGGTCAGACGGTTGCGCAAAAACATGGTCGTACTCCAACAAAGAAAGGTTCAGCCTGTGGGAAACTCTAGCCCGTCTGCGCTGGCGCGAACCTGACAGGCAGATTACAACTTTGTCAGGTTGGCCTGCGTGGCGACCGTCCACGGTATAACGCCCCGAAACCTCACCCGAGCCGCCCATGAAACTGCTGATCGTCGAAGACCAACCGAAAACCGGTCATTACCTGCGCCAGGGCCTGACCGAAGCGGGGTTCAACACCGAACTTGTGGCCGACGGCAACAGCGGCCAGCAACTGGCGCTGAGCGGCGACTATGCCTTGCTGATCCTCGACGTGATGCTGCCCGGCCGGGACGGCTGGCAGATCCTGCAGGCCGTGCGCGGCGCCGGCCTGGATACGCCGGTGCTGTTCCTGACCGCCAAGGATGCGGTGGAAGACCGGGTGCACGGCCTGGAGCTGGGCGCCGACGACTACCTCGTCAAGCCGTTCGCCTTCTCCGAACTGCTGGCCCGGGTGCGCAGCCTGCTGCGGCGCGGCAGCGCCACGCCCCAGGAGACCAGCCTGCAACTGGCGGACCTGCGCCTGGACCTGATCCGCCGCCGGGTAGAGCGCAGCGGCCAGCGCATCGACCTCACGGCCAAGGAATTCGCCCTGCTGGAAATGCTCCTGCGCCGCCAGGGCGAAGTGCTGCCCAAATCCTTGATCGCCTCGCAGGTCTGGGACATGAACTTCGACAGCGACACCAACGTGATCGAAGTGGCGATCCGGCGGCTGCGCCTGAAGATCGACGACGATTTCCCCAACAAGCTGATCCACACCGTGCGCGGCATGGGTTACGTCCTCGAAGAGCGGGCCGACTGATGCGCAGGCTTTCCTTGAGCGGGCGCTTGGCCTTGCTGTTCGCCGCCTGCACCGCCGCTGTGTCGCTGGTGGCCGGGGTGCTGTTCAGCCGCGCCAGCGAGGCGCATTTCATTGAACTGGATCAGCAGTTGCTCGACAGCAAGCTCATCGGCCTGCGCCGGGCCCTGCAGGACGTGCCGGACCATCAGCGCCAGGCGCGGCTGGCCGACGAACTGAGCCGACAGGCCGACCTGTCGCTGCGCATCAGCGGCAGCGATGGCCAGCGTTGGTACGACAGTTCGGACCGGTTGCCCGAAACGCTGCCCCGGGCGAGCGGCCTGGCCACGGTCAGCGACGACGGCACCGATTACCGGGTGCTGAACGCGGCACTCTATCCGGACAAGGCCGACTCACCACAGCTGACCTTGCTGCTGGACATCACCCATCACCAACACTTCCTGCAACGCATGCAGCACCTGATCTGGCTGACCGTCGGTCTGTCGGCGCTGGCCACCGCGCTGCTCGGCGCCTGGGCCGCGCGCAGCGGCCTGCGTCCGCTGCGGCGCATGAGTGCGGTGGCGCGCGGCGTCTCGGCGCAATCGCTCAACGCACGGCTGCCCCAGGAGCAGATGCCGCCGGAACTTTCGGAACTGGCGCAAAGCTTCAACGCCATGCTCGGCCGCCTGGACGACGCCTTTCAGCGGCTCTCGGCGTTCTCCGCCGACATCGCCCATGAACTGCGCACGCCGCTGTCGAACCTGCTGACCCACACCCAGGTCACCCTCACCCGCCCGCGCTCCATGGAGGACTACCGCGAAGCCCTGCACAGCAACCTCGAAGAGCTGCAATGGATGGCGCAACTGGTCAACGACATGCTGTACCTGGCCAAGGCCGACCACGGTTTGCTGATGCCCACGCGCGAGCCGCTGGAACTGGCCGACGAGACCGACACGCTGCTGGAATTCTTCGCGCCGCTGGCCGAAGACGCCGGCGTGACGCTCAGCCGCGAAGGCCACGGGCGCCTGGACGGCGACCGCGGCATGCTGCGCCGGGCCTTGTCGAACCTGCTGGACAACGCGTTGCGCTTCACCCCGGCCGAGGGCCAGGTGCGCTTGCTGATCGCCGAGCAGCCGACGTCATTGAGGGTGAGCGTGGAAAACACCGGCGAGGGGATTTCGGCGCAGCTGCTGCCGCGCCTGTTCGACCGTTTCTACCGGGCCGATCCGGCCCGCCAGGAAGGCAGCCAGGAACACGCCGGGCTGGGGTTGGCGATCACCCAATCCATCGTCCGCGCCCATGGCGGGCAGATTCATTGCGAATCGGCCCAAGGGTGGACGCGGTTTGTGATCGAGTTGCCGAAGGGGGATTGAGGCCGGCCGTTGCGGCCTCATCGCCAGCAGGCTGGCTCCCACATGGGATCTGTGTCATCCATCCCTGTGGGAACCAGCCAGCCTGCTGGCGATGGCGATCCTGAGGCTCAGGAGTATCTCAAGGCCTGCGCCGGCTCGACCTTCGCCGCCCGCCACGCCGGATACACGGTGGCCAGGAAGCTCATGATGAAGCCCGCCGAGCAGATCAGCAGCACGTCGCCGCCTTGCAGCTCCGACGGCAGGTTGCTGACGAAGTACACGTCCGAACTGAAGATGTGCTGCCCGGTGACCCGTTCGATCCAGCCCACCATCTCGCTGACGTTCAGCGCGGCGATCACGCCGAGCACGCCGCCGATCAGCGTGCCGACGATCCCGATCACCGTGCCCTGCACCATGAAGATCGCCATGATCTGCCGGGGCGTGGCGCCGATGGTGCGCAGGATCGCGATGTCCGCGCCCTTGTCGTTCACCACCATGATCAGGGTCGCGATGATGTTGAACGCCGCCACCGCGACGATCATCAGCAACAGCAGGCCAATCATGGTCTTTTCCATTTTCATCGCGCTGAACAGGCTGCCCTGGGTGTGGGTCCAGTCGTCGGCCTTGTAGCCGGCGCCCAGGCCCGTCGCGATGTCGGAGGAAACCTTCGGCGCGGCGTACAGGTCCTTCACCGCCAGGCGCACGCTCTGCACCTGGTTCGGTTCCCAGTGCTGCATCTGCGCGGCGTCGGCCACATGGATCAGGCCCATGGAGCCGTCGAGCTCGGCGCCGACCTTGAACACGCCCACCACGTTCAGGCGCTGCATCCTCGGGGTGATGCCGCCGGGTGCGGTGCTGACTTCAGGCACGATCAGGGTGATCTTGTCGCCCACGTTCAGGCGGAAGCGCCGCGCGGTGATCTCGCCGAGCACCACGCCGTATTCGCCCGGCTTCAAGGCATCGAGACGGCCCTGCACGATGTGCTGCGCGACGATCGACACCTTGCCTTCCTGGGCCGGGTCGACGCCGCTGATCTGGATCGGCTGCATCATCCCCTTGTAGGAGAGCATGCCTTCCATTTCGGTGAACGGCACGGCGGCGGTGACTTCAGGGTTCTTCAGCGCGGCGGCGGCCACCGGTTGCCAGTCGTCGATGGGGTTGACGCCGACGATGGTCGCATGGGGCACCATGCCGAGGATGCGCGAGCTCATTTCGCGCTGGAAGCCGTTCATCACCGACAGCACCACGATCATCGCCAGCACGCCGAGGGCGAGCCCGATCATCGAAGTCATCGAGATGAACGAAACAAAGCGGTTGCGGCGCTTGGCGCGGGTGTAGCGCGCGCCGATGAAGATCGATAACGGTCTGAACATTCGCTGGGGCACCGTTTGGGAATAAAAGGCCCGACACCTTCACCGGCATCGGGCTGCGGGCGTCAGATGGGGGTCAGGCAACCTTCCTGCAGGTGCAGGACGCGGTCCATCTGGCGGGCCAGGTTCATGTCGTGGGTCACCACCAGGAACGCCGTGCGCATCGAGGTGCTGAGTTCGAGCATCAGGTCCTGAATGCCCTGGGCGGTGTGGGAGTCGAGGTTGCCGGTCGGCTCGTCGAGCATCACCAGCCCCGGCTTGTTCACCAGCGCGCGGGCGATCGCCACACGCTGACGCTCACCGCCGGACAGCTCGGCGGGCTTGTGCTCCAGACGATGGGCCAGGCCGACCCGCTCCAGCAGCGCCGTCGCACGCTGACGGGCTTCCGGGATCGGCGTCTTGCCGATCAGCAGCGGCATGCAGACGTTCTCCAGCGCGGTGAACTCCGGCAGCAGGTGGTGGAACTGGTACACGAAACCCAGCGCGCGGTTGCGCAGCTGGCCGCGGCCCTTCTCGCTCAGTGCCGAGAGCTCTTCGCCGGCGAGCCAGACGCTGCCCTTGGTCGGCGTGTCGAGGCCGCCCAGCAGGTTGAGCAAGGTACTCTTGCCCGAACCCGACGTACCGACGATGGCCACCCGCTCGCCGGGGAACAACTCCAGCTGCAGATTGGCCAACACTTCCACCGACTCCGGGCCTTCCTCGTAGGATTTGCCCAGGCTGCGGCAGCTCAAGATCGCTTTTTGACTCATGCCCGACTCACTCATAACGTAGCGCCTCCGCCGGCTGGGTGCGTGCGGCACGCCAGGCGGGATACAGGGTGGCGAGGAAACTCAGGACCAACGCGGCGGAGCAGACCATCACCACATCCTGGCTCTGCACCTGCGACGGCAGGTAATCGATGAAGTACACGTCCGCGTTGAGGAACTTGTGGCCGATCAGGCCTTCGAGGGCCGAGATCGCGGCGCTGACGTTGAGCGCGGCGAAGATCCCGACCACCGCGCCGATGGCGGTGCCGACCACGCCGATCACGGTGCCCTGCACCATGAAGATGCGCATGATCGTCCCGGGCGTGGCACCCAGGGTGCGCAGGATCGCGATGTCGCCCTTCTTGTCGTTGACCACCATCACCAGCGTGGAAATGATGTTGAAGGCCGCCACGGCGACGATCAGCAGCAACAGCAGGCCGATCATGGCTTTTTCCATGCGGATCGCCTGGTACAGGTTGCCGTGGGTGCGGGTCCAGTCGCGGGCGTAGTAACGGTCTTCGCCCAGCTGCCGGGCGATGTTCCACGCCTCGCGCGGGGCCTGGAACAGGTCGTCGAACTTCAGGCGCAAACCCTGCACCTGATCCGGCTTCCAGCGGTGCAGCTTCGCCAGGTCCTGCAGGTTGGTGACGCCCAGGTAGCCGTCGATCTCGCCGGCGCCGACGTGGAAGATGCCGACCACCGTGAAGCGTTTCATGCGCGGGAACATGCCGGCCGGGGTCACGCTGACCTCCGGCGCCACGAACGTGATCTTGTCGCCCAGGCCCACGCCGAGCTTGGCCGCGGCCTTGTCGCCGATGACGATGCCGAAGCTGCCCGGGGTCAGGTCGTCGAGTTTGCCCTGCCGCATGAAGTTGTCGATGATCGACACGTTGCGCTCCAGCGCCGGGTCGATGGCGTTGAGCAGCACCTTGGACACCTGACCGTTGTTGGTCAGCAGCCCCTGCATCTGGGTGAACGGCGCGACGGCCGTCACCTGAGGGTTCTGCCTGACCTTGTCGGCCAGGCCCTGCCAGTCGCTGATGGCTTCGCCGGACTCGACGGTGGCGTGGGGCACCATGCCCAGCACGCGGGTGCGCATCTCATGGTCGAAGCCGTTCATCACCGACAGCACCACGATCATCACGACCACGCCAAGGGCGAGCCCGATCATCGAAGTCAGGGAAATGAAGGAGACAAAATGATTGCGACGCTTTGCACGGGTGTAACGCGTGCCGATGAATACGAAGAGAGGTCTGAACATGTCGGGGCTTGTTCGGAGGGAAAAGGAACGTCCTTGTGGCGGGGGTCGATAACCAGCTTTACACTCAGACCACCGCCGCTACCATGGGTTCGCCATGTCGACATTAGATGAAGAAGATCGCCGCGAATACTACCGTATCGAGGACATGATCGCACTGGAAATTAGGCCCCTGTCCGCTCCCGAAGCGGCGGGCGAGGAAGTGTTGCAGGATGCTTCCCCCCTCTTCAACCTGCTCAGCGAACTGCACCTGAGCGAATTCGAGTCGCAGCACCTGCTGCGCCAGATCAGCGAGCGCGACCGCGCCATCGCCGCGTTCCTGAAGACCCAGAACAAACGCATCGACCTGCTCAGCCAGGTGGTCGCCCTGACCGTGCTCGGCCACATCGGCGAGCCGCAGCCGGTGATCATCTCCGAAGGCGGCATCGACTTCCAGCACCCGACGCCCGTGGCCGTCGGCGCGCGGCTGTCGGTCAAGCTGGTGCTGATGCCCCAGGCCCTCGGCCTGCTGCTGCGCGCCCGCGTGACCCATTGCGACCGCAAGGGCGACGGCTATGACGTCGGCACCGAGTTCGAGCACCTGACCGATGCCCAGCGCCAATTGCTCGCCCGCTACATCCTGCAGAAGCAGGCCCAGGAACGACGCCTGGCCCGCGAACAGAACGAATCAGGCATTTGAATTAAGGAAGAACCGTGACCCTCATCTACGGCCACCGCGGCGCCAAGGGCGAAGCACCGGAAAACACCCTGACCAGCTTTCAGGAATGCCTCAAGCACGGCGTGCGCCGCTGCGAACTGGACCTGCACCTGTCCAAGGACGGCGAACTGATGGTCATCCACGACCCGACCCTCAAGCGCACCACCGAGCGGCGCGGCAAGGTCGTCGAGCACACGGCCGCCGAACTGGTGACCTACGATGCGCGCAAGGGCGGCCCGGGCTGGATCAAGCCCTGCCCGATCCCGACGCTGGAAGAGCTGTTCGAGAAATGCGACTTCGAGCACTGGCAACTGGAGGTCAAGAGCGCCTCGCGCACCCGCGCCGCGACCACGGTGCTGGCGATCCGCGAAATGGCGGTCAGGCATGGCCTGCTCGACAAGGTGACGATCACCTCGAGCTCACGGGAAGTGTTGAAGGCAGCGCAGGACCTGGTGCCGGACGTGTCCCGCGGCCTGGTGGCCGAGTACGCCTGGCTGGACCCGCTGAAGGTCGCGCAGAACTACGGTTGCGAGATCCTGGCCCTGAACTGGACGCTGTGCACGCCGGAGCGCCTGCAGAAGGCGCAGCGCCAAGGACTGCACGTCTCGGTGTGGACCGTCAACGAGCCCGCGCTGATGCGCAGGCTCGCCGACTTCGGCGTTGACAGCCTGATTACAGACTTTCCCGGTTTGGCCACTGCCACCCTCGAGAATTGCTGAAATCGGTCTCCCCGGCCGGCTCAGGCCACCGGCCGGAGCCGCTCAAAAAAGCCGGTTGAGGCCGTCGTACGCCGCTACCCGATAGGCTTCGGCCATGGTCGGGTAGTTGAACGTGGTGTTGACGAAGTACTTCAGGGTGTTGAGCTCGCCCGGCTGGTTCATGATCGCCTGGCCGATGTGCACGATCTCCGAGGCCTGATAGCCGAAGCAGTGAACGCCCAGCACTTCCAGCGTCTCGCGGTGGAACAGGATCTTCAGCATGCCTTGAGGCTCGCCGGCGATCTGCGCCCGCGCCATGCTCTTGAAGAACGCCTTGCCCACTTCGTACGGCACCTTGGCCTGGGTCAGCTCCTGCTCGTTCTTGCCGATCGAACTGATCTCCGGAATGGTGTAGATGCCGGTCGGCACGTCATTCACGAAACGCCAGCTGCCGTTGTCGACGATGCTGCCGGCGGCCGAACGGCCCTGGTCGTGGGCGGCACTGGCCAGGCTCGGCCAGCCGATCACGTCACCGGCGCCATAGATGTTCTGCACGCAGGTGCGGTAGTTTTCGTCGACTTCGATCTGGCCGCGGCTGTTGACCTTGATCCCGATGTTCTCCAGACCCAACTGGTCGGTGTTGCCGGTGCGTCCGTTGCACCAGAGCAAGGCGTCGGCCTTGATCTTCTTGCCGGACTTCAGGTGCAGGATCACGCCGTTGTCCACGCCTTCGACCCGGTCGTAGTCTTCGTTGTGGCGCACGGTGATGTTGTTGTTGCTGAAGTGGTAGCTCAGCGCCTGGGAGATTTCCGAGTCGAGGAAGCTCAGCAGTTGGCCGCGGTTGTCCACCAGCTCCACCAGCACGCCCAGGCCGCTGAAGATCGAGGCGTATTCGCAGCCGATCACGCCGGCGCCGTAGACGATCAGTTTGCGCGGGGTGTGGCCGAGGCTGAGGATGGTGTCGCTGTCGTAGATGCGCGGGTGGTGGAAGTCGATATCCGCCGGACGGTACGGACGCGAACCGGTGGCGATGATGATGTGCTTGGCCACCAGCTTCTCGACCACGCCGTTGGCGCAGACCACTTCGATGGTCTGCTCGTCGGCGAAGCTGCCGGTGCCGAAGAACACATCGACGCGGTTGCGGGCGTAATAGCCGGTGCGCGAGGCGACTTGCTTGGAGATGACCTTCTCGGCGCTTTTCAGCACGTCCGGGAAGGAGAACCAGCGCGGCTCGCCGATGGCCCGGAACATCGGGTTGGTGTTGAACTGCATGATCTGCCGCACGGAGTGACGCAAGGCCTTGGACGGGATGGTGCCCAGGTGGGTGCAGTTGCCGCCGACCTGACGGCGGCTGTCGACCATCGCCACCTTGCGCCCCGCCTTGGCGGCGTTCATTGCCGCGCCTTCTCCCGCCGGGCCGGAACCCAGCACCACCACGTCGTAGTTGTAGACAGCCATGCGTACTCCTCAGAACAGGCCGCGGCGCCAACGGCACCGGCGGCTAAATCACGCCGGATGGCGGCGCGAAGGAACAATTGGGGGCCAGTGAAAAAACCCGGACACAGTCTATAGAAGCGTCAACGCCGCGCACATTAACCCTTGGTCGCGTCGTAGGCTACTTCTGCCTGCACTACAACGCCAGTTTTCGCATTGTCCTCAGTCAGGTTTCCCGCGACTGAGCCGCTCGAAAGCAGGGCTTGCGCGCGTGACGAAACCTGTATCGGCACGAATCACGAAAAATGCACCGACGCCGTGCTTTTGCGCATAGTCCCAACCCCTTTCGGGCCCGAGGATCAGCAGCAGCGTCGAGAGCCCGTCGGCCATCAGCGCCGAAGGATCAATCACCGTCACGGACGCCAGATCGTGCAGGACGGGCCTGCCGGTGCGGGCATCGAACGTGTGGGAATAACGCTGGCCGTCCTGCCGGAAATAGTTGCGGTAGTCGCCGGAGGTGGAAACGCCGTAGCCGTCGACTTCGATGACGCGTTCCGTCACCTGTCGGTCGTCACGGGGCTCCTCCAGGGCGATGCGCCACGCAGCCCCGTCAGGCTTCTTGCCGCTGGCCTTGAGTTCGCCGGTGGCCTCGGCGAGGTAATCGTGGATGCCCAGGGCTTCGAGCCTGGCGGCGATCGCATCGACCGCGTAACCGGCCGCGATGCTGTCGAAGTCGACTTCGACGGCGGCGTCCTTGCACAGCCGCTCGCCCTCGATGCGCAGATGCTGATGGCCGACACGCTGCCGAGCCTGCGCCAGCGCCGCGTCATCCGGCACCTTTTCCTCACGGCCTTGCGGGCCGAAGCCCCACAGGTTCATCAGCGGTTCCACCGTCAGGTCGTAGGAACCTTCGCTCTGCTGCGACAGACGCTCGCCGACCCGAACCAACTCAAGCACCGACGCCGGCATGGCCTGACAGCCACCGGCGGGCAAGCCGTTGAAGCGCGAGATGTCGGAGTCGCTGCGGTAGGTGGACATCTGCCGGTCGACGCCGGCCAGGATGCCCTCGACTTCGCCGCGCATCTGCGCAGGATCGGGCAGCCCCGGGTGCCGCACGTACTTGACCGACCAGGTGCTGCCCATGGTCGGCCCGCCCAGGGTTTCCAGGGTGTCGCCGGCGCCACAGGCGCACAGCGCACCCGCCAGGATCACAAGCCCAAGCCACCGTCCAGTTAACAATTCTTCATCTCCCCGCAAAACCGCGCCGGCCATTATGAATCAAAGCGCCCGCGCGCTCCGCACGTACGCAACGCCCTCATACAAAATCCAACAGCGAGTATCTGGATATGTCCTCCTCCCCGGGCAAAGGCAAGGCGATCTTTCGCGTTGTCAGCGGCAACTTCCTCGAAATGTTCGACTTCATGGTCTACGGCTTCTATGCCACGGCCATCGCCAAAGCCTTCTTTCCGGCCGACAGCGCCTTCGCCTCCCTGATGCTGTCGCTGGCGACCTTCGGCGCCGGCTTCCTGATGCGCCCTCTGGGGGCGATCTTCCTCGGCGCCTACATCGACCGCCACGGCCGCCGCCAGGGCCTGATCATCACGCTGGCCCTGATGGCCGCCGGCACCGTGCTGATCGCCTGCGTGCCCGGCTACGCGACCCTCGGCGTCGCCGCACCGCTGCTGGTGCTGCTCGGACGCCTGCTGCAAGGCTTCTCCGCCGGTGTCGAGCTGGGCGGGGTTTCGGTGTACCTGGCGGAAATCTCCACGCCAGGGCGCAAGGGCTTTTTCGTCAGTTGGCAGTCCGCCAGCCAACAGGCGGCCGTGGTCTTCGCCGGCCTGCTCGGCGTCGGCCTCAACCACTGGCTGAGCCCCGAGCAAATGGGCGACTGGGGATGGCGCGTGCCGTTCCTGGTCGGCTGCATGATCGTCCCGGCGATCTTCATCATCCGCCGCTCGCTGGAGGAAACCCCGGAGTTCCAGGCGCGCAAGCATCGCCCTACCCTGTCGGACATTGTCCGCTCCATCAGCCAGAACTTCGGCATCGTCATCGCCGGCATGGCGCTGGTGGTGATGACCACCGTGTCGTTCTATCTGATCACCGCCTACACGCCGACCTTCGGCAAGGCCGAGCTGCATCTGTCTGACTTCGATGCCTTGCTGGTGACGGTGTGCATCGGCCTGTCGAACTTTTTCTGGCTGCCGGTGATGGGGTCGGTGTCGGACCGGATCGGACGCAAACCGCTGCTGCTGGCGGCGACGATCCTGGCCATCGTCACGGCCTACCCGGCACTGTCGTGGCTGGTGGCGAACCCGAGCTTCAGCCATCTGCTGATCGTCGAGTTGTGGCTGTCGTTCCTGTACGGCTCGTACAACGGCGCCATGGTGGTGGCGCTGACCGAGATCATGCCGGTGGAGGTGCGCACGACCGGCTTCTCGCTGGCCTATAGCCTGGCGACCGCCACGTTCGGCGGCTTCACCCCGGCGGCGTGCACTTACCTGATCCATGTGCTGGACAACAAGGCGGCGCCGGGCATCTGGCTCAGCGGCGCGGCGGTGCTGGGGCTGATTGCCACGCTGGTGCTGTTCCGCGGCAACCGGCACGAACAGCGCGCGGCGCAGGCGGCCGTGGGCGGCGGTGCCTGACCGGCCGCCATCGCCAGCAGGGCTGGCTCCCACAGGGATTTTGCATCGCCACAGCCCCTGTGGGAGCCCGCCCCGCTAGCGATGGGGCCAGCCCAATTGCGACAGGCACACAAACAAAAACGCCCCGACCAAGGTCGGGGCGTTTTCATCTACCGCTAAGGCTTAGCGCGGGAACGCTGGCGGGTTCACGCCGGCCATGTCTTCCATCACGCGGATCACCTGGCAGCTGTAGCCGAACTCGTTGTCGTACCAGACGTACAGAACGACGCGGTTGTCCTGGGTGATGGTCGCCTCGGCGTCCACCACGCCTGCGTGGCGCGAGCCCACGAAGTCGGTGGAAACCACTTCCTGCGAATTGACGAAGTCGATCTGCTTGTGCAGGTCCGAGTGCAGCGCCATGTAGCGCAGGTACTCGTTCATCTCTTCGCGGGTGGCGGCCTTCTCAAGGTTCAGGTTGAGGATGGCCATGGACACGTTCGGCGTCGGAACGCGGATCGCGTTGCCGGTCAGCTTGCCGGCCAGCTCAGGCAGGGCCTTAGCGGCAGCGGTGGCGGCGCCGGTCTCGGTGATCACCATGTTCAGCGCAGCGCTGCGGCCACGGCGGTCGCCCTTGTGGAAGTTGTCGATCAGGTTCTGGTCGTTGGTGTACGAGTGAACGGTCTCGACGTGGCCGTTGACGATGCCGAACTTGTCGTTCACAGCCTTCAGCACCGGCACGATGGCGTTGGTGGTGCAGGAAGCGGCGGAGACGATCTTGTCGTCAGCGGTGATTTCGTTGTGGTTGATGCCGTGAACGATGTTCTTCAGCTTGCCCTTGCCAGGCGCGGTCAGAACGACACGGTCGATGCCCGGGCACTGCAGGTGCTGACCCAGGCCGTCGGCGTCGCGCCACACACCGGTGTTGTCCACCAGCAGCGCGTCTTTGATGCCGTACTGGGTGTAGTCCACCTCGGTCGGGTTCTTCGCGTAGATCACCTGGATCAGGTTGCCGTTGGCGGTGATGGTGTTGTTGGCTTCATCGATGGTGATGGTGCCGTTGAACGAACCGTGCACCGAGTCGCGGCGCAGCAGGCTGGCGCGCTTGGTCAGGTCGTTCTCGGCGCCCTTGCGCACCACGATGGCCCGCAGGCGCAGGCCGTCGCCGCCACCGGTCTTCTCGATCAGGATGCGCGCCAGCAGACGGCCGATGCGGCCGAAACCGTACAGGACGACGTCGGTGCCCTTGCGGGCCGAAGCGTTCTGCTGACCGACCACTTCGGCCATCTCTTCACGCACGAATTGCTCGGCGGTGCGGCCGTTGGCTTCGTTGCGGAACTTGAACGCCAGCTTGCCCAGGTCTACCGAAGCCGCGCCGAGCTTGAGCTCGCTCATGGCCTTGAGCAGCGGGAATGTTTCGTGGACGGAGAGTTCGCTGTCGTCGGCAGCGCGATGGCGGGCAAAGCGGTGGGCTTTGAGAATCGCGATGACAGACTGGTTGATCAGGCTGCGGCCATAGATCGAGCTCACCACGTTGTTGTTGCGGTAGAGCTGACCGATAAGCGGAATCATCGCTTCTGCGAGTGCTTCACGGTCGATCCATTCACCAAGACACTGGTCGGGCTTCTGAGTCACGGGAACCTTCCACATGTAGGGGCAGAAAAAAGGGGCTACATTATGCCGCCGAGTCCCTCGCGTAGCAATGCGCGCCTGTCGCGCAATCGGTAACAAATGACCGGCCGAAAAAATTGCGCCCCTCGCCAGCCCAGCAAAACCGGGGCTTCCAGCGCTGTCAATTTTTCGACACCCAAACAGCCATGTCTGTAACCCTCCGTAACACCCCTGGTTTTCGGCACTACATTTCCACCAAAAAACCGCCCATTTTTGTCTTTACCACTACATTTTGCCCAAACCGCGCAGATAGACGCAGTCTGCAACTGACAGGCGGCACCCGACGCCGCTACAATTACCGACTTTGTCGCACCGCCTGGAGCCCGACCTTCCGTGCCCGTTCTGCGTCTACCGCCACTCCCTGCCGCGGCAGGTAAACAGCATTGGGGCAACCTGCCCGGTGCCGCCCTGAGCCTGGTGATCGCCGAGGCTGCCAGCGCAGCCAAGCGCTTTACGCTGCTGCTGACCGCCGACAGCCAAAGCGCCGAGCGGCTGGAGCAGGAGCTGAGCTTCTTCGCCCCGGATCTGCCCGTGCTGCATTTCCCGGACTGGGAAACCCTGCCTTACGACCTGTTCTCGCCGCACCAGGACATCATTTCCCAGCGCATCGCCAGCCTGTACCGCCTGCCGGAACTTGCGCACGGCGTGCTGGTGGTGCCGATCACCACCGCCCTGCACCGCCTGGCGCCGACCCAGTTCCTGCTCGGCAGCAGCCTGGTGCTGGACGTCGGCCAGAAGCTCGATGTCGAGCAGATGCGCACCCGGCTCGAAGCCAGCGGCTACCGTTATGTGGACACGGTCTACGAGCACGGCGAATTCACCGTGCGCGGCGCGCTGATCGACCTGTTCCCGATGGGCAGCAAACTGCCCTACCGCATCGACCTGTTCGACGACGAAATCGAGACCCTGCGCACCTTCGACCCGGAGAACCAGCGCTCCATCGACAAGGTCGACTCGGTCAAGCTGCTGCCGGCCAAGGAATTCCCGCTGCAGAAGGAAGCGGTGACCCGCTTCAAGGCGCGCTTCCGTGAACGTTTCGATGTCGATTTCCGTCGCTGCCCGATCTTCCAGGACCTGAGCAGCGGCATCACCCCGGCCGGCATCGAGTACTACCTGCCGCTGTTCTTCGAAGAGACCTCGACCCTGTTCGACTACCTGCCCCAGGACACCCAGGTGTTCTCGTTGCCGGGCATCGAGCAGGCGGCGGAAAACTTCTGGAACGACGTGCGCAACCGCTATGAGGAACGCCGCGTCGATCCGTCACGTCCTCTGTTGCCGCCGGCCGAACTGTTCCTGCCGGTGGAAGACTGCTTCGCCCGCCTCAAGAGCTGGCCCCGCGTCACCGCCAGCCAGCAGGAGACGGACACCGGCGTCGGCCGCGAACGTTTCCCCGCTCAGGCATTGCCGAACCTGGCCATCGAAGCCAAGGCCAGCCAGCCGCTGGCGGCCCTCTCCGCCTTCCTCGACGCGTTCCCCGGGCGCGTGCTGTTCACCGCCGAATCCGCAGGCCGCCGCGAAGTACTGCTGGAACTGCTCGAACGCCTGAAGCTGCGCCCCAAGACCGTCGACAGCTGGCCGGACTTCGTCGCCGGCAAGGAGCGCCTGGCGATCACCATCGCCCCGCTCGACGAAGGCCTGATGCTGGACGAGCCGTCGCTGGCGCTGATCGCCGAAAGCCCGCTGTTCGGTCAACGGGTGATGCAGCGCCGGCGCCGCGAAAAACGCGCCGACGCCAACAACGACGCGGTGATCAAGAACCTCACGGAACTGCGCGAAGGCGCGCCGGTGGTGCACATCGACCACGGCGTCGGCCGTTACCTGGGCCTGTCGATCCTGGAGATCGACAACCAGGCCGCCGAGTTCCTCACCCTGGAATACGCCGAGGGCGCCAAGCTGTACGTGCCGGTGGCGAACCTGCACCTGATCGCCCGCTACACCGGCAGCGACGACGAACTCGCGCCGCTGCACCGCCTCGGCTCCGAGACCTGGCAGAAAGCCAAGCGCAAGGCCGCCGAACAGGTGCGCGACGTCGCCGCCGAACTGCTCGACATCTACGCCCGCCGCGCCGCCCGCGAAGGCTATGCCTTCGCCGACCCGAAGGCCGACTACGCCACGTTCAGCGCCGGCTTCCCGTTCGAGGAAACCCCGGACCAACAGGCCACCATCGAAGCCGTGCGCGAGGACATGCTCGCGCCCAAGCCGATGGATCGTCTGGTCTGCGGCGACGTCGGCTTCGGCAAGACCGAAGTGGCGATGCGCGCCGCGTTCATCGCGGTGCACGGCGGCCGGCAGGTGGCGATCCTGGTGCCGACCACCCTGCTCGCCCAGCAGCACTACAACAGTTTCCGCGACCGCTTCGCCGACTGGCCGGTGACCGTGGAGGTGATGAGCCGCTTCAAGTCGGCCAAGGAAGTCAACGCCGCCGTGGCCGACCTGGCCGAAGGCAAGATCGACATCGTCATCGGCACCCACAAGCTGCTGCAGGACGACGTCAAGATCAAGAACCTGGGGCTGGTGATCATCGACGAAGAGCACCGCTTCGGCGTCCGCCAAAAGGAACAGCTCAAGGCCCTGCGCAGCGAAGTCGACATCCTGACCCTGACCGCCACGCCGATCCCGCGCACGCTGAACATGGCGGTGTCGGGCATGCGCGACCTGTCGATCATCGCCACGCCGCCGGCCCGGCGCCTGTCGGTGCGCACCTTCGTCATGGAGCAGAACAAGAGCACGGTCAAAGAGGCGCTGCTGCGTGAGCTACTGCGCGGCGGCCAAGTCTATTACCTGCACAACGACGTGAAAACCATCGAGAAGTGCGCCGCCGACCTGGCCGAACTGGTGCCGGAAGCGCGGATCGGCATCGGCCACGGACAGATGCGCGAGCGCGAGCTCGAACAGGTGATGAGCGACTTCTACCACAAGCGCTTCAACGTGCTGATCGCCTCGACCATCATCGAGACCGGCATCGACGTGCCGAGCGCCAACACGATCATCATCGAGCGCGCCGACAAGTTCGGCCTGGCCCAACTGCACCAACTGCGCGGCCGAGTCGGACGCAGCCACCACCAGGCCTACGCCTACCTGCTGACGCCGCCGCGCCAGCAGATCACCGCCGACGCGGAGAAGCGCCTGGAGGCGATCGCCAACACCCAGGACCTGGGCGCCGGTTTCGTGCTGGCCACCAACGACCTGGAGATCCGCGGCGCCGGCGAATTGCTCGGCGACGGCCAGAGCGGGCAGATCCAGGCCGTGGGCTTCACCCTGTACATGGAGATGCTCGAACGCGCGGTGAAATCGATCCGCAAGGGCGAGCAACCGAACCTGGAGCAGCCGCTCGGCGGCGGCCCGGAAGTGAACCTGCGGGTGCCTGCGCTGATTCCCGAGGACTATCTGCCGGACGTCCACGCCCGCCTGATCCTGTACAAGCGCATCGCGTCGGCCACCGACGAGGAAGGCCTGAAGGACCTGCAGGTGGAGATGATCGACCGCTTCGGCCTGCTGCCGGAGCCGACCAAGAACCTGATGCGCCTCACCGCGCTGAAGCTTAAGGCCGAACAGCTGGGCATCAAGAAAGTCGACGGCGGCCCGCAGGGCGGGCGCATCGAGTTCGCCGCCCAGACGCCGGTCGACCCGCTGACCCTGATCAAACTGATCCAGGGCCAGCCCAAACGCTACAAATTCGAAGGCGCCACGATGTTCAAGTTCATGGTGCCGATGGAGCGCCCGGAAGAGCGCTTCAATACTGTGGAGGCGCTGTTCGAGCGCCTCATCCCGACAACTGCTTGAAGGACGCCGCATGCGCCTGTTCCGCTCACTGACCTTGTTGATGACCCTGGTCGCCCCCACCGCGTTTGCCGATGACCTGTATCAGGTCGAAATGATCCTGGTGCGCCAGAACGCCGTGCCGGCGATCGTCAGCCGCGCCGCACCGGAAGACTGGGCCGCCGGCGCCCAGCGCCTGGGCGACGACAGCCGGCGCACCCCGGCCCTGGGCGACGTCGCCGCCAAGCTCACCGCCAGCGGCGAGTACAGCGTGCTGATGCACAAGGCCTGGCAGCAGACCCTGGGCGAAGCGCCGGCGAAAGTGGCGGTCAGCGAAGGCCAGGAGCAGTTCGGCCAGTTCCCCATCGAAGGGACGCTGGAAATGAAACTGGGGCGCTTCACCGACGTGAATGCCGATTTCTGGGTCAACCAAATCGACGGCAACGGCATGGTCACGGCCAGCGAACGGCTGAAGCAGGACAGCCACACCAAGAACGGCCAGCTCAACTACCTCGACAACGGCCACCTGGCCCTGCTGATCAAGATCACTTCACTGACGGCGCCTGCGCCTCGCGAAGCGCCTGAAGTCGTGCCGGACTGATCGACGTCGTCATGCCATCGCCCCTGAGCAAACCGCTGGCACCCTCCTGGGCCGGCCGGTTCAAGGAACAGAGCCTGGAACGCGGCCGCCGCTACGCGCTGGAAAACCGGGTGCGGATCGTCGAGGCCGGCGACGCCACCATCACCGCCAGCTGCGAAGGCTCCGGCGGCAACGTCTACCGTCAGATCATTCGCCTGCGCGAGTCGGCAAAGGGCACGCTGCTGATGGTCGACGCCACGTGCACCTGCCCGGCCCACAGCAACTGCAAACACTGCGCGGCGGTCCTTTTGCAGGTGCAGGAAACCCTTGAGTACCCGGCGGCGGCGAAGGACGCCGAACTGCTGGAAAAACTCCAGGCCGTCCTCGAAAGCCGCAGCCCCAAGGCACCGCCCCAAGTGCTGGTGGACAATGTCCAGCCGGTGCCGCGCCTGTGGCTGGCCAGCGTCGAGTTCAGCGCGTTCGAGCCGCGCAACGGCAAGATGCAGCGCTACATTCAGCACCGCGCGGCGCTGTCGTTCAGCTATCTGGACGAGTACGTCAGCGGGCAGAAGAACAGCGACATCCTGATCCGCCAGGAAGCGCAGACGCTGCGGATCAAACGCCACCCGGACATCGAGCAGACCTACCGCGAGCAACTGCGCATCCTCGGGTTCCGCATCGCCACCCGGCAGAGCAAGGCCCTGCCCGAAAGCGCCGGCGAACTCTACGAGATGGTCAACGACAGCGCCTGGCTGACCTTCACCCTCAACGACTTGCCGAAACTGCGCACCCAAGGCTGGGAGCTGCAGATCGACGACGAATTCGGCTTCGACCTCACCGCCGTCGACGATTGGTACGCCACCGTCGAACAGACGCCCGAGCGCGACTGGTTCGACCTGGAACTGGGGATCATCGTCAACGGCGAACGCCTGAGCCTGCTGCCGATCCTGCTCAACCTGATGCGCTCGCACACGGAGATTCTCAACCCGGAACGTCTCGCCCGCCGGCGCGACGACGAATTGATCCTGGTGAACATCCCCCAGCGCAACAGCGAGCATGGCCCCCTGCAAGTGGCCCTGCCCCTAGGCCGACTGAAACCGGTGCTGGCGACGCTCGGCGAGTTCTATCTGCAGGAACCGGGCGAAACCGCCCTGCGCCTGAGCAAGGCCGACGCCACCCGGCTCAATTCGCTGGAAGGCCTGCCGCTGCTGTGGGAAGGCGGCGAGCAGATCCGCAGTTTCGCCCAGCGCCTGCGCGACATCCGCGACTACTCCGCCAAGGCGCCCAAAGGCCTGAACGCGACGCTGCGTCCCTATCAGCTCGAAGGCCTGAGCTGGATGCAGTCGCTGCGCCAGTTGGAGGTCGGCGGGATCCTCGCGGACGACATGGGCCTGGGCAAGACCCTGCAGACACTGGCGCACATCCTCTGCGAAAAGAACGCCGGACGCCTGGATCGCCCGAGCATGGTGGTGATGCCCACCAGCCTGATCCCGAACTGGCTCGACGAGGCGGCGCACTTCACTCCGCAGCTCAAGGTGCTCGCGCTGTACGGCGCCGGCCGCAAAAAGCACTTCGGGCACCTGGAGGATTACGATCTGATCCTCACCACCTACGCGCTGCTGCCCAAGGACATCGAGCACCTCGTCCGGCAACCGCTGCATGTGCTGGTGCTGGACGAGGCGCAATACATCAAGAACCCCGGCAGCAAGGCTGCCCAGGCCGCCCGTGAGCTGAACGCCCGCCAGCGCCTGTGCCTGAGCGGCACGCCGCTGGAAAACCATCTGGGCGAACTGTGGTCGCTGTTCCACTTCCTGCTGCCCGGCTGGCTCGGCGACGTCAAAAGCTTCAATGCCGATTACCGGGTGCCGATCGAAAAGCGCGCCAGCGAAGTCAGGCTTTCGCACCTCAACGGTCGGATAAAGCCGTTCCTGCTGCGCCGCACCAAAGAACAGGTGGCGACCGAGCTGCCGCCCAAGACCGAGATCATCCACTGGGTCGAACTCAACGAAGCCCAGCGCGACGTGTACGAAACCATGCGCCTGGCCATGGACAAGAAAGTCCGCGACGAGATCACCCGCAAAGGCGTGGCGCGCAGCCAGATCATTATCCTCGAAGCCCTGCTCAAGCTGCGTCAGGTCTGCTGCGACCTGCGCCTGGTCAGCGACGCCGCCCCGCCCGCCCGCGGCAGCACGTCGGGCAAGCTGGACAGCCTGATGGAGATGCTGGAGGAACTGCTCGACGAGGGCCGGCGGATCCTGCTGTTCTCGCAGTTCACCTCGATGCTGTCGCTGATCGAAGACGAACTGAAGAAACGCAAGGTGGATTACGCGCTGCTGACCGGCCAGACCCGGGACCGACGCACGCCGGTGAAGGAATTCCAGAGCGGCAAGCGTCAGATCTTTCTGATCAGCCTGAAGGCTGGTGGCGTCGGGTTGAACCTGACCGAAGCGGACACGGTGATTCACTACGACCCGTGGTGGAACCCGGCAACGGAAAACCAGGCCACCGACCGCGCCTACCGGATCGGCCAGGAAAAGCCGGTGTTCGTCTACAAGATGATTGCCCGGGGCACCGTCGAAGAGAAGATTCAGCACCTGCAGAAAGAAAAGTCCGACCTGGCGGCCGGCGTGCTGGATGGGCGCAAGGCCGGAGACTGGAAGCTGCAGAACGATGACATCGAAGCGTTGTTTGCGCCGTTGCCGGACAAGTTCGACAAGCGCTAGGGCCTTGAACGCTTGCGGGCAACCCCTGTGGGCGTTTGCCTGCAAGCGATGAGGCCGGCACCGGCGGTGTCCTCACTGACGCCATCGCCAGCAGACTGGCTCCCACAGGGATTTCGGCTGCCCACGGGATCCATGAACTGCAACGCGGCGCAGGGCCGGATTCAGCCCTTGAGCACCCGCGCCAGCGTCGATTTCACCTTGCCCATGCCGTCGTGCAGCGCCTGTTCGATCTCGACCATGGTGATGACCGCCGTGGTCTTGCCCGCCGCCGGGTTCACCACCAGCGACAGACAGGCGTAGTCCAGTTCCAGCTCACGGGCCAGCGCGGCTTCCGGCATGCCGGTCATGCCGACGATGTCGCAGCCGTCACGCTCCAGGCGCACGATTTCCGCCACGGTTTCCAGGCGCGGGCCCTGCGTGCAGGCATAGACGCCTTGGTCGCTGTATTCGCAGCCCTCGGCCGCCAGCGCGGCAATCAACTGCTGGCGCAGCGGCTCGCTGTAGGGAAAGCTGAAGTCGATGTGGGTGACATGCTCCAGGTCATCGGCGAAGAAGGTGTGCTCCCGGCCGCTGGTGTAATCCACGATCTGGTGCGGCACGCAGAAATGCCCGGTGCCCATTGCCGGATGGATCCCGCCCACGGCGTTGACCGCGATGATCGCTTCGGCGCCGGCCTGCTTCAGCGCCCACAGGTTGGCGCGGTAGTTGACCTTGTGCGGCGGGAAACGGTGCGGGTGGCCGTGGCGGGCCAGGAACAGCACTTCCTTGCCGGCGTACTCACCAATCTGCACCTCGGCCGAGGGCGCTCCATAGGGCGTGTCCAGCGCCAGCGAGCGGCGGATGCTCAAGCCTTCCAGCTGGGTCAGCCCGGTGCCGCCGATAATCGCGTAAACCGTCATAGCGAAGACTCCTTAATCAATCAGTTGAGCGTCTTTGAGCGCGCCGAGGGCGGTGAGCCAGCGCGGATCCTGACGGTAGTCGGTGCTGGCGAACGCCTGCCCGCGCATCCTGGCAATGCGTGCGGACGGCTTGACCTTCAGGCGCTGCGCCGCGCTCAGGGCGAGCTCGGCGGCGGCGCGGTCGTTGCACACCAGGCCCATGTCGCAACCCGCGCTGAGCGCCGCCTCGATTCGGCTGGCGGCATCGCCCACCACATGGGCGCCGGCCATTGACAGGTCGTCGCTGAAGATCACGCCGTCGAACTGCAGCTCGCCGCGCAGGATGTCCTGCAGCCAGCGACGGGAGAACCCGGCCGGCTGCGCGTCGACCTGTGGGTAAATGACGTGGGCCGGCATTACGGCGGCCAACTGTTTGCTCAGCCTGGCGAAAGGCACCAGATCCTTGGCGCGGATCTCGTCGAGGCTGCGCTCATCGTTCGGAATCGCCACGTGGGAGTCCGCCTCAGCCCAGCCATGGCCGGGAAAGTGCTTGCCGGTGGCCGCCATCCCGGCGCTGTTCATGCCGCGGATGAAGGCGCCGGCCAGCAGCGCGGCACGCTCGGGATCCCCTTCGAAGGAACGGGTGCCCACCACGGCGCTACGCTGGTGATCCAGGTCGAGCACCGGCGCGAAGCTCAGGTCGAGCCCCACCGCCAGCACTTCGGTGGCCATGATCCAGCCGCACTGTTCGGCCAGGTATTCGGCGTTCGGGTTGTCGGCGATCGCCCGCATGGCCGGCAGCCGCACGAAGCCCTGACGCAGACGCTGCACCCGGCCGCCCTCCTGGTCCACCGCCAGCAACAGGTCGGGACGCACCGCGCGGATCGCCGCGCTCAGCTCCCGCACCTGACGCGGGTGTTCGATGTTGCGGGCGAAAATGATCAGGCCGCCCACTTCGGGCTGACGCAACAGTTGGCGATCTTCGGCCGTCAGCCAGGTACCGGCGACGTCCACCATCAACGAGCCTTGCAGGCCAGCAGTCATAGGAATTCCTTGATAACGAAAAACCCGCTCCACGGACAACCGCCGCCCGGGGCATTGCCCGGCGGGTCGGCGATTTCATCGGGGAACGGGTTCAGAACGAGAGTCGGCATGGGCGGCTAGCTTAGCGGATGTCCGCCGCCGCGCCCACCCGTTTGGTCAGGCCTTGGCGGCCACCGGGGCGGTTTTGCTGCGGGGGCGCAGTTGCGCGGCGGCCATGGCGTCATCGGTGACGCCGCTTTCGGCGCGCATGCCGGCGGCGAGGAACGGCACCATCAGACGCATCACCTGCTCGATGGACGTGTTGATGCCGAAATCGGTTTCGGCGATGGCGCGCAACGCCTTGATCCCGGACATGCTGAACGCGGCGGCACCGAGCATGAAATGCACGCGCCAGAACAGCTCGATGGGCGGAATGCGCGGAGCGGCCTCGTTGACCAGCAGCATGTAGCGGCGGAACACCTTGCCGTACATGTCTTCGAGGTAACGGCGCAGGTGCCCCTGGCTCTGGCTGAAGGCCAGGCCCAGCAAGCGCATGAAGATCGACAGGTCGTTGCCGCTGCGGGGCTGGACCACCAGGGCCTGCTCGACCAGGATCTCCAGCAGCTCCTCAAGGGATGCCTTGTGCTCCGGCTTGGCCTGGCGGCGCTCCAGCTCCTTGTCGAGGCTGATGCAGAACGGCCCGAGGAACCGAGAGAAGACCGCCTGGATGAGCGCCTTCTTGGAACCGAAATGGTAATTCACCGCCGCCAGGTTGACCCCGGCCTTGCTGGTGATCAAACGCAACGAGGTTTCGGCGAAACCTTTCTCCGCGAACAATTGCTCGGCAGCATCGAGAATGCGTTCAACGGTTTCCGACTGGGCCATGGCTACTCCGCCTGACAAACACTTGTTTGAAACATACGTTTCAGCCCATGCCTTGTCAAGCCTGCCGGTTCGTTTTGAGAACGGTCGGTCAGGTATTTAACCACACAAGGCCGCGCCTTTGACGGGCGCCGTCGCCGACCGTCCGGCGGGCTGCCGAAAAACGAGCATTGCCAAGCCTCTCCCACTGTATATAATCCCAGTCACTGTATAAAAAGACAGAGCGATCAATATGCTTAAGCTGACGCCACGCCAAGCCGAGATTCTGGCCTTTATCAAACGCTGCCTCGAAGACAACGGCTACCCGCCGACCCGTGCGGAAATCGCTCAGGAACTGGGCTTCAAGTCCCCCAACGCCGCCGAGGAACACCTCAAGGCCCTGGCCCGAAAGGGCGCGATCGAGATGACGCCCGGCGCTTCCCGCGGCATCCGCATTCCCGATTTCGAAGCCAAGGTCGACGAATCCACACTGCCGATCATCGGCCGCGTGGCTGCCGGCGCCCCCATCCTGGCCCAGCAACATATCGAAGAGTCCTGCAACATCAATCCTGCCTTCTTCCATCCGCGCGCCGACTATCTGCTGCGCGTGCACGGCATGAGCATGAAGGACATCGGCATTTTCGACGGTGACCTGCTGGCGGTTCACACCACCCGGGAGGCCCGCAACGGCCAGATCGTCGTGGCCCGGATCGGTGACGAAGTGACCGTCAAGCGTTTCAAGCGCGACGGCAGCAAGGTCTGGCTGATCGCCGAAAACCCTGAGTTCGCCCCTATCGAAGTCAACCTCCAGGACCAGGAACTGGTCATCGAAGGTTTGAGTGTCGGCGTGATCCGCCGCTAAAGGAGGCTGTATGCAGTTCCCTCACACACCTCAGCAAACCCAACTGCCATTGTTCGAAGCTTTTTTGGCGCAACCGATGGCGCCAGTCCTGAAGGACATCGTCGAGCGTCCCTGGAATGCCGCCCCCGAAGCCTTCAGCGAACTGTCACTGCGAGGCGCTGCCGGGAACTGCCTGAACCTGCTGGCCCCCATTCTTCGTGACCTGAGCGAAGAGCAGGACGCCCGCTGGCTGACCTTGATCGCGCCACCCGCAAGCCTGACCCAGGCCTGGCTGCGGGATGCCGGCCTGAACCGCGAACGGATCCTGCTGCTGCAACCACGCGGCGCCCAAAGCGCTCAGCAACTGGCCTGTGAGGCATTGCGCCTGGGGCGCAGCCACACCGTGGTCACCTGGCTCAACCCTCTCAGCCCTGGCTCACGACAACAGCTTATCGGCGCCGCCCGTGCCGGGGACGCTCAAAGCCTGAACATTCGATTGGGTTGACTGAGCGAGGAACGCTCTGTTTCAAGCTCCGGGCCTCTCCAGGGACAGAGAAGCCCGACCGACGGGATCAATGCAGAACCCGTGGCCCTTCCTCTTTGTCGAACTCGCCTTCGACCATGCGACCTGCCATCTGGACACCGACGCTGAGCATCGCCTTGGCGATTTCCACGTGCTGACCCTGAAGGAACGCCTTGGCATCCTCGGAGAAATCCAGAGTCACCAGGGAGCCTTCATCTTCGGCCCTGCGCAGTTCGATTCGGCCGTCTGGTAACTCGACAATCTCTAGAAAGGACGTTGGCATATGGGTCTGTTCTCCACGAAAGGCAGCGATTATATAGAGATCGTCAAGGCTTCGCTCGGGATCTTGACCAGCAGCATGTTGGCTGCCACCCGTGCCCCGCAGCCCGTCAGCACTCGTTCAGTCCTTCGCGGAAGCGAATCGCCAATTCCTTGAGATTCTGCCGCCAGGCTTCCAACTCTTCCCGGCCCAGCTCTGCAGGCGCCTCTTCCTCATCCAGGTTAACCGCCTGAATCAACGGCTGCGTCACATCCCCCTTGGGCTTGTGCGGCACCCGAGGCGGCTGGAACATGGCCGAATGCGCAGCCAGCAGCTTCGCCAGCCAGGTTTCCGGATTGCCCGCCAGCTCGATCATCTCGGCCAGTTCCGGAATCGCGATCGACTCCAGCACATCGCGGTTCAGCAACGCTTCCGCCCGTGACGCACCTGCCTGCGGCAGCCGGTAGAAACCGGCGATCTCATGGCAGAGCCCCAGCAACGCACCGTACAGGTGAAACAGCGCCGACTCGCGCCCGGCCTGGATCAACGCCAACGCGTTCATGGCCCGCCCTTCTTCGGCCCTGGCCAAGGCCTCCAGCGACAAACCGGCAAAATAGATTTTCTGGTTGGTACGGGTATAGAGCTCATGTGCCATGCCGGCAGTCCCCACATCGAAATGATTGCGTCACACAGGTCGGACAGTGTCATGGATCATCCGATGCGTCCGCAAGCACAAAACAGAAAGGCCGGATGAAACCTTGGGTTCCATCCGGCCTTTGCGTTCAGATCGCCGACAATGCCGGGCTATTGCCCGATCAAGCCTTGGCTTTCGCCGGGCGCTTGTCTTCGACCGTCCACTTGCCGCCGTCGTAGTACGCCTTCCAGCCGGTCGGCTTGCTGTCCACTTCGGACTGCACGTACTGCTCCTTGGTCTTGCGGCTGTAACGGATCACCGTCGGCAGGCCGTCAGGGTCTTTCTGCGGCGCTTCGCACAGGAAGTGGTACTTCGGATCGATCTCGTCCTTGTGCGGCAGGATCTCAAGCACCAGCGGCGCGCGCGTCTCGCGGTTCTTCGGGAACTGGCTGGCGGCCAGGAACAGACCGGAAGCACCGTCGCGCAGGATGTAGGTATCATCGACCTTTTCGCACTTGAGCTCAGGCATCTTCACCGGGTCCATCTTCGGCGGCGCCGCGTCACCGCTCTTGAGCAGCTTGCGGGTGTTCTTGCAGGTCGCATTGGTGCAACCGAAGAACTTGCCGAAACGACCGGTCTTGAGCTGCATCTCGCTGCCGCACTTGTCGCATTCCAGGCTCGGGCCTTCATAGCCCTTGATGCGGTAGCTGCCCTCTTCGATCTCGTAGCCGGCGCAATCCGGGTTGTTGCCGCAGATGTGCAGCTTGCGCTTCTCGTCGAGCAGGTAGGCGTCCATCGCTGTGCTGCAGATCGGGCAGCGATGCTTGCCGCGCAGCACCAGGGACTCCGATTCGCCCTCGTCGTCCGCCGCGATTTCGTCGCCCGGCACCAGGTTGACGGTGGCCTTGCAGCGTTCCTTCGGCGGCAGGCTGTAGCCCGAGCAGCCGAGGAACACACCCGTGGACGCAGTACGGATCTGCATCGGACGGCCGCAGGTCTGGCACGGAATGTCGGTCATCACGGGCTGGTTGGCGCGCATGCCGCTGTCCGGGTTCTCTGCCACCTCAAGCTTCTTCTTGAAGTCGCCGTAGAACTCGTCCAGCACGTTCTTCCAGTCGCGCTCACCTTCGGCCACGTCGTCGAGGTTCTCTTCCATGCCGGCGGTGAAACCGTAGTCCATGAGGTTCGAGAAGCTCTCCGAGAGACGTTCGGTGACGATGTCGCCCATTTTTTCCGAATAGAAACGACGGTTATGCAGGGTCACGTAACCGCGATCCTGAATGGTCGAAATGATCGCCGCATAAGTCGACGGACGGCCGATGCCGCGCTTTTCCATTTCCTTGACCAGGCTGGCTTCCGAATAGCGGGCCGGCGGCTTGGTGAAGTGCTGGGACGGATCGAGCTTGATCAGCTTCATCGCGTCGCCTTGAGCCATGTCCGGCAGCACGTCGTCATCGCCGGGCTTGGCGATCTGCGGCAGGACCCGGGTGTAGCCGTCGAACTTGAGGATGCGGCCCTTGGCGCGCAGCTCGAAGTCGCCGGCCGCCACGCTGACGGTGGTCGACAGGTACTGCGCCGGAAGCATCTGGCAGGCCAGGAACTGGCGCCAGATCAGCTCGTAGAGGCGCTCGGCGTCGCGCTCCATGCCCGACAGCTTGCTCGGTACGGTGTTGGCATCGGACGGACGGATCGCTTCGTGAGCCTCCTGGGCGCCTTCCTTGCTGCTGTAGACGTTCGGCGACTCCGGCAGGTACTTCTTGCCGAACTCGCTTTCGATGTAGGTGCGCGCCATCGCCACGGCATCGGCCGACAGGTTGGTGGAGTCGGTACGCATATAGGTGATGTAGCCGGCCTCATACAAGCGCTGAGCCATCATCATGGTCTTCTTCACGCCGAAGCCCAGGCGGTTGCTCGCGGCCTGCTGCAGGGTGGAGGTGATGAACGGCGCCGACGGCTTGCTGCTGGTCGGCTTGTCTTCGCGCTTGACGATGCTGTAGCTGGACGCCTTGAGCTTCTCCAGCGCGGCTAGGGTCTGGGCCTCGTTCAGCGGCTTGAAGGCTTCACCCTTTTCGCGGGCCACTTCGAAGCGCACGGTGGAGCCCTTGGCGGTGCCGAGGTCAGCGTGCACCTCCCAGTACTCTTCCGGGTTGAAGGCACGGATCTCACGCTCGCGCTCGACCACCAGCTTCACCGCCACCGACTGCACGCGGCCGGCGGACAGGCCACGGGCGATCTTGGCCCACAGCAGCGGCGAAACCATGTAGCCGACGACGCGGTCGAGGAAACGGCGGGCCTGCTGGGCATTGACGCGGTCGATGTCGAGCTCGCCCGGCTCCGAGAAGGCGTCCTGGATCGCCTTCTTGGTGATTTCGTTGAACACCACGCGCTTGTAGCGGCTGTCGTCACCGCCGATGGCTTCGCGCAGGTGCCAGGCAATGGCTTCCCCTTCGCGGTCCAAGTCCGTCGCCAGATAGATGGTGTCGGCGTCCTTGGCGAGGCGGCGCAGCTCTTCGATGACCTTTTCCTTGCCCGGAAGGATCTCGTACTTGGCTTTCCAGCCGTGGTCGGGATCCACACCCATGCGCGAAACCAGCTGCTTGCGCGCCTTTTCCTTCGGCGACAGCGCGGGGGCCTCGCCGGCGGCGGCCTTGCCGCGCTTGGCGGCAGGCTCCTTGGTGGCGCTAGCCGAACCGCTGGTGGGCAGGTCTCGGATATGGCCGATACTCGACTTCACCACGTATTGGTTGCCCAGATACTTGTTGATGGTCTTGGCCTTAGCCGGGGATTCCACAATGACCAGCGATTTGCCCATGGATCGGAAAATTCCTGAATTCTAGAAGTGAAAGGCGGTTGGCGCCTGACGCGGCACCGCTATATATAGTGGCTACAAGGTGAGGTCAAGCGCAGGGTTCTGCGCGCACTCGCCTCACGGCCCGGTAAAAATGCTCGGTTCGGCCTGCACCAAAGCAAAGCGTGGCACCTGCTCGCCGTCAACCTCGACGGACTCCAGAAACATGCTCAAGGGACGTACCCAGAAGCCGTAATCGCCATACAGGGCTTGGTAAAAGACCACTTCCTCTTCGGTCTCGGAATGCCGCGCGACACTGAATACGCGGTACTGCGGACCTTTGTAATGCTGGTACAGCCCAGGTTGTATCGGCATGCTTCGGCCCTCACTCAAATCTTTTCAAAATAAAAACAAAAAAACCGCAAAAACAAAAACCGGGGCACTGGGCCCCGGCTTCCGTCGACGAGTCGCTTAAACGCGTTCGAAGACGGTGGAGATGCCTTGGCCAAGACCAATGCACATGGTGGCCACCCCGAAGGTGCCGCCATTCTGCTTCATCACGTTGAGCAAGGTGCCGGAAATCCGTGCACCGGAGCAACCGAACGGGTGACCCAGGGCGATCGCGCCGCCGTGCAGGTTAACCTTCTCGTTCATCTTGTCGAGCACTTTCAGGTCTTTGAGCACTGGCAGGGCCTGTGCCGCGAACGCTTCGTTGAGCTCGAAGAAGTCGATGTCATTGATGCCCAGGCCCGCACGCTTCAGGGCTTTCTGCGTGGCCGGCACCGGGCCGTAGCCCATGATCGCCGGGTCCACGCCCGCCACCGCCATCGAACGGATCACCGCCATCGGCTGGATGCCCAGGTCCTGTGCGCGCTGCGCCGACATCACGATCATGCACGAGGCACCGTCGGTGATCTGCGACGAAGTGCCCGCCGTCACGGTGCCGCCCTTCGGGTTGAAGGCCGGCTTCAGGGTCGCCAGGCTTTCCAGGGTGGTTTCCGGACGAATGGTTTCGTCGTAGTCGAAGGTTTTCAGGAAACCGTTCTCGTCGTAGCCCTGCATCGGGATGATCTCATCCTTGAACTTGCCCTCAACGGTCGCCTTGTGGGCGAGCTGGTGGGAGCGCAGGCCGAAGGCGTCCTGCTGCTCACGGGTGATGCCGTGCATCTTGCCGAGCATTTCGGCCGTCAGGCCCATCATGCCCGACGCCTTGGCCGCGTACAGCGACATGTGCGGGTTCGGATCGACGCCGTGCATCATGCTCACGTGACCCATATGCTCGACGCCGCCCACCACGAACACGTTACCGTTGCCGGTCATGATCGCTTGCGCTGCGGTGTGCAGGGCGCTCATCGACGAACCGCACAGGCGGCTGACGGTCTGGCCGGCCGAGGTGTGCGGGATCTGGGTCATCAGCGACGCCATGCGCGCGATGTTCCAGCCTTGCTCCAGGGTCTGGTTCACGCAGCCCCAGATCACGTCCTCGACTTCCGCCGGGTCGACCTTGGTGTTGCGTTCCAGCAGTTTGCTGATCAGGTGCGCCGACATGTCTTCGGCGCGGGTGTTGCGGTGCATGCCGCCCTTGGAGCGGCCCATCGGAGTACGACCGAAGTCGACGATCACGACGTCTCTAGGATTCAAGCTCATACGTTCACTCTCACTCTAGTTTGGGGGCGCTTAACCGAAGAAGCTCTGGCCGTTCTTGGCCATTTCGCGCAGCTTCGCGGTCGGGTGGTACAGCGCGCCCAAGTCAGCGTACTGGTCGGCCAGGGCAACGAACTCGGCAACACCGATCGAATCGATGTAGCGCAGCGCACCGCCACGGAATGGAGGGAAACCGATGCCGTAGACCAGGCCCATATCGGCTTCGGCGGCGGTTTCGACGATGCCGTCTTCCAGGCAACGAACGGTTTCCAGGCACAGCGGGATCATCATCCAGTTGATGATGTCTTCGTCGGTGACTTCGCGCTGCTCGTAGACGATCGGCTTGAGCACTTCGAGCACCGACGGGTCGGCGACCTTCTTCTGCTTGCCTTTCTTGTCGGCCTCGTAGGCGTAGAAGCCCTTGCCGTTCTTCTGGCCCAGGCGCTTGGCTTCGTACAGCACGTCCACAGCCGAACGACGGTCGTCCTTCATACGGTCAGGGAAGCCGTCAGCCATCACGTCACGGCCGTGGTGGCCGGTGTCGATGCCGACCACGTCCATCAGGTAGGCCGGGCCCATCGGCCAGCCGAACTTTTCCATGACCTTGTCGATGCGCACGAAGTCCACGCCGGCGCTGACCAGCTTGGCGAAACCGCCGAAGTACGGGAACAGCACGCGGTTGACCAGGAAGCCCGGGCAGTCGTTGACGACGATCGGGTTCTTGCCCATTTTCTTGGCGTAGGCAACGGTGGTGGCGACGGCCAGCTCGCTGGACTTCTCGCCACGGATCACTTCCACCAGCGGCATCATGTGCACCGGGTTGAAGAAGTGCATGCCGACGAAGTTTTCCGGACGCTTGAGGGCCTTGGCCAGCAGGCTGATGGAAATGGTCGAGGTGTTGGACGCCAGGATGGTGTCCTCCTTGACCTGGTCTTCCACTTCGGCCAGCACGGCTTGCTTGACTTTCGGGTTCTCGACGACCGCTTCGACCACCAGATCGACGTGGCCGAAATCGCCGTAGGACAGCGTAGGACGGATGCCGTTGAGCACTTCAGCCATCTTCGCTGCGGTCATGCGGCCCTTGTCGACGCGGCTCACCAGCAGCTTGGCCGCTTCGGCCAGACCTTGCTCGATGCCGTGCTCGTTGATGTCCTTCATCAGGATCGGCGTGCCTTTGGAGGCCGACTGATAGGCGATGCCGCCACCCATGATGCCGGCGCCCAATACGGCGGCCTGCTTCACGTCCTGGGCGATCTCATCGTAGGCCTTGGCCTTTTTCTTCAGTTCCTGATCGTTCAGGAACAGGCCGATCAGGCTCTGCGCAGCGGAGGTTTTGGCCAGTTTGACGAAGCCGGCGGCTTCGACTTCCAGGGCCTTGTCGCGACCGAAGTTCGCGGCTTTCTGGATGGTCTTGATCGCTTCGACCGGGGCCGGGTAGTTCGGACCGGCCTGACCGGCCACGAAACCCTTGGCGGTTTCGAAAGCCATCATCTGCTCGATGGCGTTGAGCTTGAGCTTGTCCAGCTTCGGCTGACGCTTGGCCTTGAAGTCGAACTCGCCGGAGATGGCGCGCTTGATCAGTTGCACAGCGGCGTCGTGCAGCTTCTCGGGAGCGACCACCGCGTCGACGGCGCCGACCTTCAGCGCGTCTTCAGGACGGTTTTCCTTGCCGGCGGCGATCCACTCGATGGCGTTGTCGGCACCGATCAGGCGCGGCAGGCGCACGGTGCCGCCGAAGCCCGGGTAGATGCCCAGCTTGACTTCCGGCAGACCGATCTTGGCCTTGGTGGACATGACGCGGTAATCGGCCGCCAGGCACATTTCCAGACCGCCGCCCAAGGCGATGCCGTTGATCGCGGCCACGGTCGGCACGTTGAGGTCTTCGAAATCGCTGAAGATCTTGTTGGCTTCGAGATTGCCAGCAACCAGCTCGGCATCCGGCAGCTTGAAGTTGTCGACAAATTCGGTGATGTCGGCGCCGACGATGAAGACGTCCTTGCCACTGCTGACGATCACGCCCTTGATCGAAGCATCTGCCTTGATGGTGTCCACGGCCTGACGCAGTTCGTTCAGGGTAAGACGGTTGAACTTGTTGACGGACTCACCCTTGAGGTCGAAATTCAATTCGACGATGCCACTTTCAAGAGCTTTAACCGTGATGGCTTTACCTTCGTAAATCATCAACTGATCTCCACGATATGGAAGCTGAACAGTACACGTCGGACGCAGGCAACCGGCTCGCAGGACGTTTTTTTCGTCGATGCTGACGCCAATCCACCCGGCACACCCGCCAACGCGATAGTCGGGAATCTGTAGGAGCAGTCTGCAATACAAACGCTCAATTCATACGCCCGTTTGATTTGGGTACGCCACATTCACGGAATTTCCGACAATTGTCAATCGCCCGAAATACCGGTTCAAACGCGACCTTACGGTCATTTCCGTAGGACACAGGCCACCGCTCACGGTTGCATGTGAGTACATTCATAAGATCAATCATTAGAAAAGTCGCCCTAATTCCCGGCGAGCCCCGCACAACGGGCTACGCTCTCGGGAGGACGCAGGAAAACAGCCGCATCCAGGCGAACGAACAGGATCGCGCTACGCCCCAGAAGATTTTCCGGCCTGCCTGGCCAACCCCGCCCGATGAATCATGTCGGGCTTTTTATTGCGCGTCTGCCGGACGTTTCGCACCGTTGCGGCACGAAACGTCCCTGGATCACGCCAGCGCTTTCAGCGTGGCGTCTATGTCCTGCAAGACGCTGGCCTCGCCTTTCTCGCCCCAATACAGGGCGATCATCTGCTTATCTGCCTCGACCTTGAAGACATTGGCCGGCAACTTCAGGAAATGATCGAGCAGCGCCGGGTCTTCGCAGGCCTCCTGCCACTGATTGACCCAGACCCCGGCAGACTTCTGCCAGTAGGCCCAGCACGCAGGCCGGCTGCCGCGCCGCGGCCGGTGGTACTGCGCGCACGGGCTCGGCGGCTCCTGCGACAGCCAGTGCGGCCATTCCTGGGGCGCCAACTGCATGGCCAGGCCCAGGCGCCGCGCCTCCATGCGCAGGGCCATGCGGCCGCTCTGCACACGTGACGGGCGCAACCATGCCAGCGGACTCAACACCACCAGCAGGATTGACACCACCAGCCAGACCGTCATATCTCTACTCCCGTTTTTGGATGAGCCCATTGCTTCAGTTCGGAACCAATGCGCTTGAAACCAGCCATACTTAACACTATCGAATCCTCTGGAGGCGCCACCATGCCCTACCACCACATCCTGGTCGCCGTCGACCTGACCGAAGAATGCGACCCCGTGATCCACCGCGCCCGCGAGCTGTCGGTGAGCAACGGCGCCAAGCTGTCGCTGGTGCACATCGTCGAGCCGATGGCCATGGCCTTCGGCGGTGACGTGCCGATGGATCTGTCACAACTGCAACAGCAGCAGTTCGACCAGGCCAAGGAACGCCTGGAGCGCCTCAAGCACAAGTACAGCGAGCTGGAAAGCGCCAACTGCCACCTGACCTACGGCCAGCCGCGCCAGGAAATCCACCATTTCGCCAAAGAGCAGGAATGCGACCTGATCGTGGTCGGCAGCCATGGCCGGCACGGCCTGGCGCTGCTGTTGGGTTCGACCGCCAACGATGTGCTGCACGGCGCGCCGTGCGATGTGCTGGCGGTGCACCTGATCAAGCGCTGAGTTTCTCTCCAGCGTCCAACCCGGATGCGAAAAGCCCGGCGCCCATCACTGGACGCCGGGCTTTTCCGTCTGCGGGGCGGTCAGGCCTCCAGTTCGGCCCAACGCTCCACCAGGGCGTCCAGCTCCGCCTGCAGGCGCTCCAGCGACGCCAGCACTTCAGCTGTCTCCGCCGGCGGACGCTGGTAGAAGCCGGCTTCGGCCATTTCGGCCTCCACGGCGGCGATCTGCTGCTCCTTGGCGTCGATGTCGCCCGGCAGCGCTTCCAACTCGCGCTGCAGCTTGTAGCTCAGTTTCTTCTTCGCGGCCGGTGCCTCGGCCACCGGGGCCGCCACCGGCGCAGGCTCGGCCTTGACCACCGCCGAGTTCAGGTCGGCCTTGCCCGACTTGCTCTCGGTCACGCCCAGCAGGCGCGGCGAGCCGCCCTGGCGAATCCAGTCCTGGTAACCGCCGACGTACTCGCGCACCTTGCCCTCACCTTCGAACACCAGGGTGCTGGTGACGACGTTGTCGAGGAACGCCCGGTCGTGGCTGACCATCAGCACGGTGCCGCTGAAGGTCAGCAGCACCTCTTCGAGCAGTTCGAGGGTTTCCACGTCGAGGTCGTTGGTCGGTTCGTCGAGCACCAGCAGGTTGGCCGGCTTGCTGAACAGCTTGGCCAGCAGCAGGCGCGCACGCTCGCCGCCGGACAAGGCCTTGACCGGAGTGCGCGCACGCTGCGGGCTGAACAGGAAGTCGCCGAGGTAGCTCAGCACATGGCGGCTCTGGCCGTCGATCTCGATGAAGTCGCGGCCTTCGGCGACGTTGTCGATCACGGTCTTTTCCAGATCCAGCTGATGGCGCAACTGGTCGAAATAGGCCACATCGATCTTGGTGCCTTCCTCGACCGTGCCGCTGCTCGGTTGCAGGCCGCCGAGCATCAGTTTGAGCAAGGTGGTCTTGCCGGTGCCGTTGGCGCCCAGCAGGCCGATGCGGTCGCCGCGCTGCAGCACCATCGAGAAGTCGCGGACCAGGAACGGGCCGCCCGGGTGGGCGAAGCTGACGTTCTCCAGCACCATCACCTGCTTGCCAGACTTCTCGGCGGTCTCCAGCTGGATGTTGGCCTTGCCGGTGCGTTCGCGGCGCTCGCTGCGCTCCACCCGCAAGGCCTTCAGGGCACGTACGCGGCCTTCGTTGCGGGTGCGGCGGGCCTTGATGCCTTGGCGGATCCAGACTTCTTCCTGGGCCAGGCGCTTGTCGAACAAGGCGTTGGCGGTCTCTTCCGCCGCCAGCACGGCTTCCTTGTGAACGAGGAAGCTGGCGTAGTCGCCGTTCCAGTCGATCAGCCCGCCGCGGTCCAGCTCAAGGATGCGGGTGGCGAGGTTCTGCAGGAAGGAACGGTCGTGGGTGATGAACAGCACCGCGCCCTGGAAGTCCTTCAGCGCCTCTTCGAGCCAGGCGATCGCGCCGATGTCCAGGTGGTTGGTCGGTTCGTCGAGCAGCAGCAGGTCCGGCTCGGACACCAGCGCCTGCGCCAGCAGCACACGGCGACGCCAGCCGCCGGACAGCTCGGCGAGGGTCTTGTCAGCCGGCAGCTGCAGACGGCTCAGGGTGCTGTCGACCAGGGTCTGCAGGCGCCAGCCGTCACGGGCTTCGAGGTCGTGCTGGACGTGCATAAGCTTTTCCAGATCGGCGTCGGTGACGATGTTCTGGCTCAGGTGGTGGTACTCGGCCAGCAGCGCGCCGACGCCGTCGAGGCCTTCGGCCACCACGTCGAACACCGTCCGTTCGTCGGCCACCGGCAATTCCTGCGGCAATTCGCCGATCTTCAGACCGGGTGCACGCCATACCGCGCCGTCGTCAGGCTTCTGGTCGCCCTTGACCAGTTTCATCATGCTGGACTTGCCGGTGCCGTTGCGGCCGATGATGCAGACCCGCTCACCACGGGCGATCTGCCAGGACACCTTGTCCAACAACGGCATGGCGCCGAACGCAAGGGACACATCGCTGAATTTGAGCAGGGTCATGAGCTTCTCCAAAAACCGGGCGCGCATTCTACCTGAATCGGGGCTCCAGCAGGCCGGCAATTTCACCGTCGAAGCACTCTGCATAACATTTGTTGCGATCTTGCGGCTCAAGCCCGGCAAAGCTTTCGCCGCCTGCTGGCAAAAGGCTAAGCTACAGACAATTCAGCGCCGGTCCTTGCCGGCGCTTGTCCTGTTTTCATGTGCCCGGATGTCTCATGCGCAGTCGCCTTTTCAGTGTCTTGTCCTGCTTGCTGCTTTCCGCCGCTGCCGCCCAGTCCGCCCAGGCGGTGGATCTGTCCACCCAACGCCAGTACTACGATGAGGCCAAGCGCGCCTTGGCCAAGGGCGATACCGGCCCGTACTTCCGCTACAGCCAGGCCCTGGCCGATTATCCGCTGGAACCCTACCTGGCCTACGACGAACTCACCGCCCGGCTGAAGACCGCGAGCAACGCCGAGATCGAGAAATTCCTCGCCGAGCACGGCGACCTGCCCCAGGCCAACTGGATGAAGCTGCGCTGGTTGCGCTGGCTGGCCGAACGCGATGACTGGGCGACCTTCGTCAAGTACTACGACCCGAAACTCAATTTCACCGAACTGGACTGCCTGAACGCGCAGTACCAGATCAGCCACAACAAGAAGGCCGAGGGCTATGCCAACGCCGAGAAACTGTGGCTGACCGGCAAGTCCCAGCCCGCCGCCTGCGACGCGCTGTTCGGCATGTGGGCCGCCGAAGGCCAGTTGACCGAGCAGAAGCGCTGGGAACGGGCGAAACTCGCCGCCCAGCACCGCAATTACCCGCTGGCCAACAGCCTGGTCAACGGCCTGACCACCCTCGCCCCGCGCGGCCGCCTGCTGGTGGACGTGGCGCAGAAGCCCGAATTGCTCAACCAGCCTTCGCGCTTCATTCCTGCCGATGAGCCGATGTCCGACGTGGTCAGCCTCGGCCTGCGCCGCCTCGCCCGCCAGGATCCGGACAAGGCCATGGCCCTGCTCGACGGCTACGCCAGCAGCATGCATTTCTCCCGCGACGAAAAGGTCGCGATCGCCCGGGAAATCGGCCTGACCCTCGCCCGCCGCTTCGACAGCCGCGCCCTGGACGTGATGACCCAGTACGATCCGGAACTGCGCGACAACACCGTGTCGGAGTGGCGCCTGCGCCTGCTGCTGCGCCTGGCCCGCTGGAACGACGCCTACCAGCTGACCCGCCGCCTGCCGCAGGACCTGGCCACCACCAACCGCTGGCGCTACTGGCAGGCCCGTAGCCTGGAACTGGCGCAACCGCAGAACCCGGAAGCCCAGGCCCTGTACAAGAACCTGGCCCGCGAGCGGGACTTCTACGGTTTCCTCGCCGCCGACCGTTCCCAGTCGCCCTACTCGCTGGTCAACAAGCCGCTGGTGCTCAGCCAGGCGACCATCAACAAGGTGCGCAATACCCCGGGCGTGCGCCGGGCACTGGAATTCCACGCCCGCGGGCAGATCGTCGACGGACGGCGCGAGTGGTATCACGTCAGCCGCCATTTCAGCCGCGACGAAATGGTCGCCCAGGCCAAGCTGGCCTACGACCTGAAATGGTACTTCCCGGCGATCCGCACCATCAGCCAGGCCCAATACTGGGACGACCTGGACATCCGTTTCCCGATGGCCCACCGCAACACGCTGGTGCGCGAAGCCAAGGTGCGCGGCCTGCATTCGAGCTGGGTGTTCGCCATCACCCGCCAGGAAAGCGCCTTCATGGACGACGCCCGCTCGAGCGTCGGCGCCAGCGGCCTGATGCAACTGATGCCCGGCACCGCCAAGGAAACCGCACGCAAGTTCAGCATCCCGCTGGCTTCGCCGCAGCAGGTGCTCGACCCGGACAAGAACATCCAGCTCGGCGCCGCCTACCTCAGCCAGGTGCACAGCCAGTTCAACGGCAACCGCGTGCTCGCCTCCGCCGCCTACAACGCCGGCCCCGGCCGCGTACGCCAATGGCTGCGCGGTGCCGACCACCTGAGCTTCGATGTCTGGGTCGAAAGCATCCCGTTCGACGAAACCCGTCAGTATGTGCAGAACGTGCTGTCTTATTCGGTGATCTACGGCCAGAAGCTCAATTCGCCGCAACCGCTAGTGGATTGGCACGAGCGCTACTTTGACGATCTGTGAGCCGAAGCTGCAATCCCGTGAAATGAAAATGCCCGCATCCGATGCGGGCATTTTTCATGGCGTCCTACCGAGCCGTTGGGTCAGTCGGTTACCGGGGCAGTCGAATCAAGAACACCATCGCTGAACTGCAGCGCCGCCAACCGCGCATACAGCGGATTGCCGGCGATCAGTTCCTGGTGCGTGCCGATCGCGACCAATTTGCCCTGATCCAGCACGGCGATCCGGTCGGCGTTTTTCACTGTGGCCAGCCGGTGGGCGATCACCAGTGTGGTGCGGTTGCGCATCAGGCTCGGCAGCGCCTGCTGGATCAGGTGTTCGCTCTGGGCGTCGAGGGCGCTGGTAGCTTCATCCAGCAGCAGGATCGGCGCATCCACCAGCAATGCACGGGCGATGGCCAGCCGTTGGCGCTGGCCACCGGACAGGCCCAGCCCGCCGTCGCCCAGGTGCGTGCGGTAGCCCTCGGGCATCCGCTCGATGAAGTCGTGGGCGTGGGCGATCCGGGCGGCCTCCCTGACTTGCTCCGGTGTCGCGTCGGGACAGCCGTAGCGGATGTTGTCCTCGACGCTGCCGAAGAACAGCGCCGGGCTCTGCGACACCAGCGCGAAGCAGCGGCGCAGGTCCAAGGGATCCAGACTTGTGAGCGGCACGCCATCGATCAGGATCCGGCCAGCGTCAGGGTCGTAGAAACGCAGCAGCAGGTCATACACCGTGGACTTGCCGGCGCCCGACGGCCCCACCAGCGCCAGGGTCTCCCCCGCCCTGACCGTCAGGCTCAAGCCGTCGACGGCGAAGCTGTCGGGACGCGAGGGGTAGGAAAACCGCACATCCTGCAAGGCCAGTTCACCCTTGACCCGCTCCGGCAACGTCACCAGGCCGTTGGCCGGCGGCTGGATGATGTTCTCCGAGCGCAGCAGCTCGGCGATGCGCTCGGCGGCACCGGCCGCCCGCTGCAACTCACCGATCACCTCGCTCAATGTGCCGAAGGCGCTGCCGACGATCAGGCTGTAGAACACGAACGCCGCCAGCTCGCCGGCGGAGATGCGCCCGGCGATCACGTCCATGCCGCCCACCCACAGCATCACCGCCACGGCCCCCAGCACCAGCACGATCACCAGGGTGATCAGCCACGCCCGCTGGAAGATCCGCTTGCGCGCCGTGTCGAACGCCTGCTCGACGGTGGCGGCGAAGCGCTGTTCGTCCTGCACCTGGTGGTTGTAGGCCTGCACGGTCTTGATCTGGCCCAGGGTCTCGGACACGTAGCTGCCGATGTCGGCGATCCGGTCCTGGCTCAGGCGCGACAGGTTGCGCACCCGTCGGCCGAAGATCAGGATCGGCGCAATCACCAGCGGCAAGGCGATCACCACGATGCTGGTGAGCTTGGGGTTGGTGATGAACAACAGCACGATCCCGCCCAGCACCATCAGCAGATTGCGCAGGAACAGCGACAGCGACGAGCCGATCACCGATTGCAGCAGCGTGGTGTCGGCGGTCAGCCGGGACTGGATCTCCGAGCTGCGGTTGTTTTCGTAGAAGCCCGGGTGCAGGTAGACCAGATGGTTGAACACCTGCCGGCGGATGTCGGCCACGCAGCGCTCGCCGATCCACGACACCAGGTAGAACCGGGCGAACGTGCCCACGGCCAGCCCGAGCACCAGCAGCATGAACAGGCCGATGGACTGGTTGAGCAGGTGCGGCGACTGGGTCATGAACCCTTGGTCGACCAGCAGGCGGCTGCCCTGCCCCATCGACAGGGTGATGCCGGCGGTGACGATCAGCGCCAGCAAGGCGCCGAACGCCTGCCAGCGGTACGGCGCCAGGAACCGGTTGGCCAGGCGCAGGGCCCGGCGGTGTCGCGGGGAAAGCATCGGGATCATTCGGGTTCACGTCTTGTGCAGGTGAATGGGATCAGCCTACACGCTGAAATGGGGTGGAACTGTGCGAATCACAACGAGTCAGGTTAATTATGACCGTCACGACTAGAGGCTAGACGCTATTGGTCTAATCTCACGGTTGAGACACACCGCCATTTCTGTTTGAGTGGAGATGCCGTCCCGGACAGACCGCAGGGAGTTGTCACAGCCTGGTCACCTGACGGTTTTACCCTAGGCACACAACCTGATGAGGAGACAGGCCATGTCCTTGCAAAACAGCAGCGACGACAAGATTCAAGTGATCCGCACCAAGCCCGGTCAAGCTCTGGGTTGCTCGATCATCGATGAGGACGGCCGCGAAGTGCCGATCACCGAAGAGATGATCCAGAAGGCCTGCCGCGAACTGGATCAGCGATTGGTCAAGCCTGCCGAACAAAAGTGATGTCGCCAACGTCTTCCTGACCCGGCCCTGATGGCCGGGTTTTTTATGCCTGCCGGCCAAGGGCCGCGACGCACTCACTGACGCCATCGCCAGCGGCCTGGCTCCCACATCGGTTGCGGCGCAGACCGACACGGTGGGAGCCAGCCTGCTGGCGATGAAGCCGCCCCGGTTCATCAGACCGCCACAGCCCCCAGCGCCGCCACGATCTGCCGCAGGGCCGGGGACTCCCCCTCGATCCTGACCTTGAGCCCTTCGATCTCGCGCCGCACCGGATACCCCTTGCGCAACGCATCGAACGCCGCCCGCTGCGCGCCGACATCGTCCACCAGGCTGCGCCGGAAGTCCGCATCGTCCCGGCGCGGGTCGTACACGCCGCGGCACAGCGCCGCCAAGGCCCAGGCCGGGTCGGTGTCGGCATGCAGGGTCATCTGGGCCAGCCACGGCGCCGGCAGCAAGTCTTCGAGACGGATGCTGGCCGGATGACCGATGACGTCGCAGTAGGCCTGGTAGATCTGCGCGGTGCCGCGCTGCTTGCCGTCGAGGCTGTAGCCGGCGATGTGCGGCGTCGCCAGCACGCAGAGGTCGGCCAGCGCCAAGTCCACCTCGGGCTCGGCCTCCCAGACGTCGAGCACCGCTTGAAGGTCTTCGCGGGCCAGCAGCACCTCGCGCAGTGCGGCGTTGTCGATCACCGGGCCGCGGGCCGCGTTGATCAGCCAGGCGCCGGGCTTGAGCCGCTGCAGACGCCCGCGGTCGAACAGGTGCCAGGTCGCGTCGTCGCCGGTGCGGGTCAACGGGGTGTGCAGGCTGATCACGTCGCACTGCTCGATGATCTGCTCAAGGCTCACGTAATCGCCGCCTTCGGCGGCCTGGCGCGGCGGGTCGCAGACCTTCACGCTCCAGCCCAGGCCTTTGAGCACCTTGACCAAACGCCCGCCGACTTGGCCGGCGCCCACCACGCCATAGGTGCGCCGGCTCAGGTCCGCGCCTTCGATGTCGGCGAGGGTCAGCAGGCTGCCGAGCACGTAGTCGACCACGCCCCGGGCGTTGCAGCCGGGGGCGCTGGACCAGGCGATGCCGGCTTCGGCGAAGTAGTCGAGATCCAGATGATCGGTGCCGATGGTGCACGTGCCGACAAAGCGCACGTGGCTGCCTTCGAGCAGGGCCCGGTCGACGTTCGTCACCGAACGCACCAGCAGGACATCGGCCTGTTCGACCGTGGCGCGGTCGATGGCCCGGCCCGGCACCCGGCGGATCTCGCCGAAACCGGCAAAGAACGCATCGAGCAGCGGGATGTTTTCGTCGGCGACAATCAGCATGGCAGGGGCTCCTTGGGCGGATCGGCAGTGTAGGCGCTGACACTGCGATGAGCCAGCGGACATTGCGCGCCCTGAGCCCTCCCGCCCCATGCCGCGATTACAAATCCCCAACACGGGATTTTTCCTGACCGATGCGTCAGCAGCGTAGAATGCGCCGCCCTGCGCATCAACCCTTGGACGCTTTGCCTGTGAACTCCGTGACCCAACGCCCCGCCGCCGTTTCCCCCGACCGCCCCGCCCGGATCCGTCTGGAGCTCAAGAGCCTGCTCGGCCTGGCCCTGCCGATCATCATCGCGCAACTGGCGACCACCGCCATGGGCTTCGTCGATGCGGTGATGGCCGGCCGCGTCGGGCCCCGGGACCTGGCGGCCGTGGCCCTGGGCAACTCGATCTGGGTGCCGGTGTTCCTGCTGATGACCGGCACCTTGCTGGCGACCACCCCGAAAGTCGCCCAGCGCTTCGGCGCCGGCACCCACGGCGAAATCGGTCCGCTGGTGCGCCAGGCGCTGTGGCTGGCGCTGGCGGTGGGGCTGATGGCGACCGCGATGCTGGTCTGCGCCGAGCCGATCCTGCACCTGATGAAGGTCGATCCGGAGCTGATCGGCCCCTGCATGCAATACCTGCACGGCATCGCCAGCGGCCTGCCGGCGGTGGCGCTCTACCATGTGCTGCGCTGCTTCAGCGACGGCCTGGGCCGCACCCGCCCGGCGATGGTGCTGGGCCTGTGCGGCCTGGCGCTGAACATTCCGCTGAACTACGTGTTCATCTACGGCCATTTCGGCATGCCGGCCATGGGCGGCGTCGGCTGCGGTTGGGCCACGGCGATCGTGATGTGGGTGATGGCGCTGGGCCTGGCCGGTTACGAGCGCTGGGCGCCCGCCTACAAATCCAGCGAACTGTTCAGCCGTTTCGACTGGCCGCAATGGGCCGTAATCAAGCGCCTGCTGGCCATCGGCCTGCCGATCGGCATCGCCGTGTTCGCCGAGTCGAGCATCTTCGCCGTGATCGCCCTGCTGATCGGCAGCCTGGGTGCCACGGTGGTGGCCGGGCACCAGATCGCGCTCAACGTCAGCTCGCTGGTGTTCATGATCCCGTATTCGCTGGGGATGGCCGTGACCGTGCGGGTCGGTCAGGCCCTGGGGCGCGGGGAGCCGCGTGAGGCGCGCTTCGCCGCCGGGGTCGGCATGGGCAGCGCGCTGGCCTACGCGTGCCTCTCGGCGAGCATGATGCTGTTGCTGCGCGAGCCGATCGCGGCGATCTACACCGCCGACCCGACGGTGATCCACATCGCGGCGATGCTGATCGTGTATTCGGCGCTGTTCCAGTTCTCCGACGCGATCCAGGTCACCGCCGCCGGGGCGCTGCGCGGCTACCAGGACACCCGGGTGACGATGATCCTGACCCTGTTCGCCTACTGGGGCATCGGCCTGCCGGTGGGTTACGCCCTGGGCCTGACCGACTGGCTCGGCGAGCCCCGTGGCCCGAGCGGCCTGTGGCAGGGCCTGATCGTCGGCCTGAGCTGCGCGGCGCTGATGCTGTCGGTGCGGCTGATCCGCAGCGCCCGCAAGCGCATTCGCACCGGCCATCCGGCGGGCTGAGGCCCGTTCAGCCGAAACAAAAAACTGTGGGAGCCCGCCTGCCGGCGATGGCGGCAAGTCAGTCAACTTGATGTTGAACCGACTGCCTCATCGCCAGCGGGCTGGCTCCCACAGTGGGTTTTGAGCCCTTACCGGGTTCAGCCTTGCTTCTTGCGGATCCAGTACAGGTAGGTGCCGGCCTCTTCGTGCTGGGCCACCAGTTCGTGGTCGAGGAACGTGCAGAACTTGGGGATGTCGCGGCGGGTCGAGGGATCCGTGGCGATCACCTTGAGCAGGCCGCCGGGCACCAGGTCGCGGATGTGCTGGTGCAGCATCATCACCGGTTCCGGGCAATTGAGGCCGGTGGCGTCGAGGGTGCCGTCCACCGGGGTATCGATCATTTCACTCATGGTTCACTCCTGAAGCAGGCCGGCATTGTCGCGCATTGCCGGGCGCGTGGCGAGCGAGCGCCCCCCCGCCGGGCGGCAAAGGCCCTCGCCACCGTGTTCATTTCCGTCATCCGCGGGATTTGGACTTTTTCGTGTCGTGCCGGCGCAAGTGGCAGGTAACTTCCTCGCGGTCGTGGTACAGCTGCTTGCAGCCGATGTCGACCTTGACGCCCCGGGCCTTGAAACCGTCGGCGATGCGTTCGAGCAGGCGTTTGACTTCGGCGTAGCGCTGCTTCATCGGCAGCTTGAGGTTGACCACCGCTTCCCGGCAGTGGCCCTCGCCGACCCATTCCTCGAGCATCGCTGCGTTGCGGGCCGGTTTTTCGACGATGTCGCAGACCATCCAGTCCACCGGCTGCTTGGGCTTGAAGGTGAAGCCGTCGGCCATCAGGTGCTGCACCAGGCCGGTGTCCATCAGGCTTTGCGCCATCGGGCCGTTGTCGATGGCCGTCACCAGCATGCCCCGGTTCACCAGTTGCCAGGTCCAGCCGCCCGGCGCGGCACCCAGGTCGACGCCGGTCATGTCGCTGTGCAGGCGCTCTTCCCATTGGTCACGCGGGATGAAGTGGTGCCAGGCCTCCTCCAGCTTCAGGGTCGAGCGGCTCGGCGCCTCCCGGGGAAACTTCAGGCGCGGAATGCCCATCGGCCACATCGCCGAGTTGCCGGCGTCGGCCAGGCCGAGGAACACTTCGCGGCCGCTCTTGAAGGTCAGCAGCAGGCGCGGCTTGCCGGCGTCGTCCACCAGCTTGCCGGCGCCGGTCAGCGCCTTGCGCAGAGGGGCCTCGAATTTCTTGCAGAAGTTCGACAGCTCCTTGCCGTCGTTGGTGTCGAGCACTTCCAGCCACAGGCTGCCGCACACCGGAAACTCGGCCATATGCGCGAGGATCACGCTGATGCGGTCGGTTTCCGGCAGATCGATGAAGACACCGCGGGCCCATTGGCGCGGGAAGATCAATTCGGCGAAGCGTTGGCCACGCATCAGCCGCTCGGCGCCGTCGGCTTCGCTGCACACGAACTCGGCGCAGGCGCTGGACGGCTTGGCCTTGGCGTAGCCGGCCACGTTCAGCCGGGCGGCGAGGTCGGAAATCTCGGAGCAGACTTCGCCTTCGAAGCCTGGCCGGCAGTGCATGAATAGGGTGTTCATTGAATCTCCTGGGCAACTGGCAATGGGTCGATGCGCAAACTTGCCCTGTAGCAAAGCCTGTCACGAAAACCGGCGCATGATAGCCGAGTTCGGAACCTTGGTTCTGTCTATAGAGTCGAGTGATTAGCCAGCTACCGGAAACGGGGCTAGGTTTAAAGCTCAGTTCGTCCCCTCAATCCGTAGCCGTGCGGATTCAAAGGAGTGATCGCAATGCCGTCCCTCGATAGCCTGAACACCCTCAAGACCCTGCCGGTCGACAGCAAGACCTATCACTATTTCAGCCTGCCGGAGGCCGCCAAAAGCCTGGGCGACATCGACAGGCTGCCGATGTCGCTCAAGGTGCTGCTGGAAAACCTGCTGCGCTGGGAGGACGGCAAGACCGTCACCGGCGCCGACCTCAAGGCGATCGCCGCCTGGCTCAAGGAGCGCCGCTCCGACCGTGAGATCCAGTACCGCCCTGCCCGTGTGCTGATGCAGGACTTCACCGGCGTGCCCGCCGTGGTCGACCTGGCGGCGATGCGCGCCGCCGTGGCCAAGGCCGGCGGCGACCCGCAGCGGATCAATCCGCTGTCGCCGGTGGACCTGGTGATCGACCACTCGGTGATGGTGGACAAGTTCGCCACCGCCAGCGCCTTCGAACAGAACGTCGACATCGAAATGCAGCGCAACGGCGAACGCTATGCGTTCCTGCGCTGGGGCCAGAGCGCCTTCGACAACTTCAGCGTGGTGCCGCCGGGCACCGGGATCTGCCATCAGGTCAATCTCGAATACCTGGGACGCACGGTGTGGACCCGGGACGAGGACGGCCGCACGTATGCCTTCCCGGACACGCTGGTCGGCACCGACTCCCACACCACCATGATCAACGGTCTGGGCGTGCTCGGCTGGGGCGTCGGCGGGATCGAGGCGGAAGCGGCGATGCTCGGCCAGCCGGTGTCGATGCTGATCCCGGAGGTCATCGGCTTCAAGCTCACCGGCAAGCTCAAGGAAGGCATCACCGCCACCGACCTGGTGCTGACCGTGACCCAGATGCTGCGCAAGAAAGGCGTGGTCGGCAAATTCGTCGAGTTCTACGGCGACGGCCTCGCCGACCTGCCGCTGGCCGACCGTGCGACCATCGCCAACATGGCCCCGGAATACGGCGCCACATGCGGATTCTTCCCGGTCGATGACGTCACGCTGGACTACCTGCGACTGTCCGGCCGCCCCGCTGAGGTGGTCAAACTGGTCGAGGCCTATACCAAGGCCCAGGGCCTGTGGCGCCTGCCCGGCCAGGAGCCGCTGTTCACCGACAGCCTGGCGTTGGACATGGGCAGCGTCGAAGCCAGCCTCGCAGGTCCCAAACGGCCGCAGGACCGGGTGGCGCTGCCCGATGTCGGCCAGGCGTTCAGCGACTTCCTCGATCTGCAGTTCAAGCCCGCCAGCAAAGACGAAGGCCGCCTCGAAAGCGAGGGCGGCGGCGGTGTGGCGGTGGGCAACGCCGACATGGCCGGCGAAACCGATTACGAGTACGAGGGCAGTACCTATCGCCTGAAAAACGGTGCGGTGGTGATCGCCGCGATCACCTCCTGCACCAACACCTCCAACCCCAGCGTGATGATGGCCGCCGGCCTGCTGGCGAAAAAAGCCGTGGAAAAGGGCCTGACCCGCAAGCCGTGGGTCAAGAGCTCGCTGGCGCCGGGCTCCAAGGTGGTCACCGACTATTACCGGGCGGCGGGACTGACGAAGTACCTCGACCAGCTCGGCTTCTCGCTGGTCGGCTATGGCTGCACCACGTGCATCGGCAACTCGGGACCGCTGCCGGAGCCGATCGAGAAAGCCATCCAGCAGGCCGACCTGACCGTGGCGTCGGTGCTGTCCGGCAACCGCAACTTCGAGGGCCGTGTGCATCCGCTGGTGAAGACCAACTGGCTGGCCTCGCCGCCGCTGGTGGTCGCCTATGCCCTGGCCGGCAGCGTGCGCACCGACATCAGCCGCGAGCCGTTGGGCGAAGACGCGCAAGGCCGTCCGGTGTACCTGCGCGACATCTGGCCCAGCAGCCAGGAGATCGCCGACGCGGTGAACCAGGTCAACACCGCGATGTTCCACAAGGAGTACGCCGAGGTGTTCGCCGGCGACGAGCAGTGGCAAGCCATCCAGGTCCCGCAGGCCGCGACCTACGTCTGGCAGGCGGACTCGACCTACATCCAGCACCCGCCGTTCTTCGACGACGTCGCAGGCCCCCTGCCGGCGATCGGCGATGTCCGGGGCGCGCGGATCCTGGCGCTGCTGGGCGATTCGGTGACCACCGACCACATCTCCCCTGCCGGCAACATCAAGGCCGACAGCCCGGCCGGGCGTTACCTGCGCGAGCTGGGCGTGGAGCCGCGGGACTTCAACTCCTACGGCTCTCGCCGGGGCAACCACGAAGTGATGATGCGCGGCACCTTCGCCAACATCCGGATCCGCAACGAAATGCTCGGCGGCGAGGAAGGCGGCAACACGCTGTACATCCCCACCGGCGAAAAACTGGCGATCTACGACGCGGCGATGCGCTATCAGGCGTCGGGCACGCCGCTGGTGGTGATCGCCGGCCAAGAGTACGGCACAGGCTCCAGCCGTGACTGGGCAGCCAAGGGCACCAATCTGTTGGGCGTGAAGGCCGTGATCGCCGAGAGCTTCGAACGCATCCACCGCTCCAACCTGGTGGGCATGGGCGTATTGCCGTTGCAGTTCAAGCTGGATCAGAACCGCAAGAGCCTGAACCTCACCGGTCGGGAAACCCTGGACATCCAGGGCCTGAGCGGCGCGGAACTGACGCCGCGGATGAACCTGACGCTGGTGATCACCCGGGAGGACGGGCGTCAGGAGAAGGTCGAGGTGCTGTGCCGCATCGACACCCTGAACGAGGTGGAGTACTTCAAGTCCGGCGGGATCCTGCATTACGTGCTGCGGCAGTTGATCGCGTCCTGAGGGGCGCATGCCCGTCGGACTGCGCAGCGGGCCTGCTTTATTGGCCCGCTGCGCGCGCCAACCGGAGCAAGCTCCCTTGCCACAAGGGCACTTTCCTGCAGACGAAAAAAAACCCGCCGAAGCGGGTTTTTCCCAAGACCATTATCGACTCCCTGTCGGCAGCGATCCTTGCTCATGGTCGATCATCCATGATCCTGAAACACTCCCTGTGCTTCAGTTGATGTGGCTAGATTACGCATCGGATCCAATCTGGAAAAGTCGAAAAAGCTACCAGTGCGTGTAAGACATTCGCTATAGCACCCCTTCCGAAATCCCCTACGCCTGTCAGGCTTCGAGGGCCGAAGCCGCCAACTGCGCGACTTGCAGCTGCCCGGCAGCGGCTTGGCGGTCGTCATCCTCCAGGAACCACGCGGCCGACAGGCCGGCGAACGCCAACACCCATTGCAGCAGCCGCCGGCGTTCCAGCCCCGCCGCTTCGGCGATCACCTCGACCTGCCGGCGGAAGCGTCCGGGATCGCCCGCCGTCGGCAGTTCGGGGTTGCAGATCAGGTTGGCGTAGTCGTATCCACGCTCGCCGCGCACCCGCTTGGGATCGATGGCCAGCCAGCCCCGCGGCCCGAAATCGAGCACGTTGTCGTGGTGCATGTCGCCGTGCAGCACCACCACGTCCTGCGGCTCGGCAAGCAGGGCTTCGGCGGTGCGCAGGCTCTTCACGTAAGGCCCGCCGTGGCGCTCGGCCGCCAGGCGCAGGGAGGCGAACCACGGCGCCAGCTCCACCAGCGGCGGAGGCGGCGACGGACGCGGGGCATGCAGGCGCGCCAACGCCGAACAGAGGATCCGGCTGGCCTTGTCGTCCTCGCCGTTGAGCGCCATGCGCATCAGCGAACGGCGGCCCATGGCCCGTTCCAGCAGCAGGCCGTCGCCGTGATGGGCGATCACCCGCGCTGCGCCCTCGCCGTCCCACCAGGTCATCAGCAGGTTGCCGAATTTCTCTTCGGCGTCCACGGCGACCTTGAGCATCGCCGGAGCATCGCCCTGACGCACCGGCAGCAGGCGGCTGCCGAGGGTGATGACCGGCTCGCCGTCCGGCACCAGCGCCCAGCGCCGCAGCCACGGCCCGAACACGTCGCGCTCAGCCACCTTCACGCTCGCGGGCCCGTTCGCTCTCGGTCAGGAAATGCTCCAACCGGCTCAACTGCTCTTCCCAGCCTCGGCTGTCCATGTAGTAGGCCTCCTTCTGGCGCACGTCGGGGATGTGCGCAAAGCCCGACTCGGACACCTTCAGCAGCGTGCCGTTCTCGTAGTCCTGCAGTTCGAACTTGACCAGCGTGGTCGGCTCCTGGGAATAGTCGATCTTCGGGTTCACCGCATAGGGGTGCCAGCGGAACGAAAACAGCTGCTGCGGCTCGACCCGCTCCACCAGCACGTTCCACAGCACGTGCTCATAGCCTGGGTACGTGACCTGCCCTTGCGTCCATTCGCCGGCGATGAACCGCCGGCCTTCCAGCGCCACGCCGAACCACTGGCCGAACGCTTCGGCATCGACCAGCGCGCGCCAGACATGGGGGCGCGGCGACTTGAGCGTGATCTTGCGTTCAAAGCTATTGGGTACTGGTTTCATACGTCACCTCCTGTTTTGAACACTAGGCCTGTTCGACCACATGTCCAATGCGAAGTTGTATCAAACGTCGCACCCGATGCGACTAAACTTCACAGTCCCCTTAACGCAGACAACGAGAAAATCCATGTCACCACGCCTGCTCCTGGCCCTTGCGCCACTGCTTTTCACCCCGCTCGTCCACGCGGCCGCCGATTGCGCCAACGCCAGCGACCAGTCGACCATGAACCAGTGCGCAGCGCAGGAAAACAAAGCGGCGGACAAGGAACTGAACGCGGTCTACCAGCAGATCACCGCGCGCCTGAAGGACAACCCCGACGGCAAGAAGCTGCTGGTGGGCGCCCAACGGGCGTGGATCGGCTTCCGCGATGCCGAATGCAAGTTCTCGGCGTCCGGGGTGACGGGCGGGAGCGTCTATCCGTTGATCTACAACAACTGCATCACCTCGGTGACCAAGGCGCGGACCGAGGCGCTCAAGCAGTACCTGAAATGCGAGGAAGGGGACCTGGGCTGCCCGGTGCCGGGCGCTTGATGCTTGTCTGGCCCTGATGGCCTCATCGTCGGATCGCCGCCCGGGGCAAGCCCGCTCGCACAAGGTCGGCGGCGCGAATGAAACAGCGGCCCCCACAGAGAATGCGTGAACACCTCGATTCCCTGTGGGAGCCCGCCTGCTGGCGATGGCGTCAGCGAAGACGCCGCCCCTTACCGGACAAACACCTGCGCCGTGGTGATCGCCATGTCCCCGCCCGGCAGCTTGATGCTGCCGGTCTGCTTCAGGGTCTCGGCATCGAAGATCGCCACGTCGTTGAAGGTGCCGGCCAGGTAGATCTTGCTGCCGTCCTTGTTGAACGAAATGCAGTAGTAGGAGTGATCCAGGTTCGCCGCCTGGATCAGCTTCTTCTGCTTGATGTCGTACTTGGCCAGGCGATTGAGCACGCCGAACATCAGGTTCGGATCCTTGGGCGAGCGCATGCCGCTGAAGTAGATCTCGGTCAACGGGCCGAAGTCCGTGGTTTCGGTCTTGCCGGTCTTCAGGTCGACGCTGAACAGGCCGTACAGGTAGTCGGCCGTGGCCGGATCCTGCTTCTTGTCCTTGAACTTCGCCGCCGTGTAGAGCAGCGAGAAATCATGCCGATAGGTCTGCTGGTTCCACACATAGAGCACGTCCGGCGCACTGTAGTTGGGGCGTTTCCAATGGCGGCTGGGGATCAGCACGTCGAACTTGCCGGTCTTCACGTCGACCTTGTACACGTCGGCCCCCGCCACATACAGCGTGCCGTCGTCGCCGCTCTGCATGATCGTCAGCTGCCGCGGCGCCGGGAAGCTGCGCACCGGCTTGGCGTTCATCCCGGCGTCGGTCGCGTACACGTCCAGGCGCGGCTGCTTGACCTCGTAGCGGTCGTTGAGCATCTGCGTCGGGTTGGCGATGGCGTACAGTTCCTTGCCGTCGTGGCTGACGGTGAAGGCGAACATCGAACGCGCCTTTTCCCCCGGCTGCTGGGTGATGCTGGCATGGAACACCTGTTTGCAGGTGTCCAGCGCCACGCCGTAGACATCGGCGTAATGGTTGTTCAGCACGTACGCGGTCTTGCGGTCCGGCGACAGCTGCACGGTGCCGGGGCCGAAGGCGTCGGGCATCTTGCAGGTCTTGAACAGGCTGTCGGTGGCCAGGTCGATGACGTGCAGGTTGTTGGGGTAGTTGGTGGTCAACATGTATTCGTGACCGTCTTGCAACGCCGTGTTCTCATCGGCCAGGGCGCTGAGCGAACAGGCGCTCAGGACGGCGAACGCGGCCAGGCCGCAGGCTTTGATGCTGTGCATGCTGGAATCCTTTGTCTGACCGATCATTTGTCTTTGGGGAAGACGGTGCCGAGGTTGCGCCAATTGTCGTTGGACGCCTGGGCATCCTTGTTCCAGTCCGGGTAGGTGCTCATCATGTCCGGCACCTGGGCCGGCCACCAGCACGGGTCGGAGCAGCCGTACAGGTCCGCCTCCATCGGCTGGCACAGCGACGACACCCCGCCGAACGCATCGATTTCCCAGCCCGGGTCCGTGGTCGAGGCGCAGCCGGCGACGGAACTCATCGCCACCACCTCTTCGATGCGGTTCTCGGCCGCGGCTTGATCGAGCTTCTGCGCTTTGTTGTTGATTGCCTTGAGATGTTTCATGTCAGTGAGCCTTGCGCGGAGTGATGTAGCGGCTGATGAACGCAGGGTTGACGGCCATGATCCGGGTGTAGACCTCGATGCCGAAGTCCACCCAGTCACGCATCAGTTCGCAGTAGTGATAGGTGGGGTGGGCCGGATCGCCGTAGCGGGCGTAGCTCTCGTGGTAGCAGCCGCCGGAGCAGAGGTTGCGGATCCGACAGTCGTGGCAACCGGTGCCGGTGCGGTCCAGGCGCTGGGACAGGAAGTCGTTCAGTTCCACCTGTTTCACGCCGCCGTGAACGTTGCCGAACGTCGGCAGCGACGAGCCGGTGAAGCGGTGGCACAGGTTCAACTCGCCCTTGTGGTCGACCGCCAGCATCTTCAGCCCGGCGCCGCACGGCAGCGCTTTCTTGTGGCCCTCATGGATGTCGGTGATCAACTGGTGCAGGTTGGAGAAGCCGATGTTGCGGTGCTCCAGCGCCGCCTCCAGGTAACGCCGGCCCAGCTTCTTCATGTTGGCGAACACCTCGACCAGCTCGGCGCCGGTGAGGTTGAAGCTGCTGATGTCGCCCGAGGTCACCGGCGCGAAACCGACCTCGGCAAAGCCCAGCTCGTTGAACAGGTGATCCCAGATGGTCTCGACGTCGGTGACACCGGTGGTCAGCGTCACCCGGGCGCCGACCGGGCGGCTGTCGTAGCGCGACAGCAGCATCTGCGCCTTGCGCCGCACCACGTCGTAGGTGCCCTGCCCGCCCACGGTGATGCGGTTGCGGTCGTGTACGGTCTTGGGCCCGTCGATGCTCACCGACAAGCCGAAGCGGTGGGCGTTGAGGTAGTCCACGGTCTCTTCGGTGAGCAGCGTGGCGTTGGTGGTCATGACGAATTCCACCGACTTGCCGGCCTCGCCGAAACGCCTTTCGCAGTAATCGACCATGTACTCGATGAGTTTGCGGTTGCTCAGCGGTTCGCCGCCGAAGAACACCACGGTGTACCGCTCTTCGTCCGGCGACTCGCGCAGCAGCATTTCCACCGAGGCGACGGCGGTCTCCACGTCCATCTTCTTGCCGGCGGACGGCTTGTCGAGGTCTTCCTTGTAGAAGTAGGTGCAGCTCAGGTTGCAGCCGGTATTGACGTTGAGCACCACGGTGTTGATGGCCGTGCGCTCGACCCGTTTGGCGGCGATGTCCGGGGTCAGCGGCGAGCCGTCGCTGACCAGCTCCAGCGAGATCAGCTCGCGCAGGGTCTCGTGGATCGCCTCGCCGTCGAACTGCGCGCCGAGGCGCCGGACCAGGTCTTCCGGGGAGCAGCCGGAACCGCGCAACGCATCGATGATGGTGCCGGTCAGTTCATCGCTGGCGAACAGCGAACTGCTGGGGATATGGAACAGCATGCGGTCGGCGTCGACGTGCACTTCGTGCAGGTTGCGTTCGACCAGATTCAAGATGGCGCCCATTGCAAACCTCCTGTGCAGGCCCCGCTTGGCGGGGCCGGCGGTCATTCCTAAAAGTGTCTGAAGCTCGTGCGTTCAGGCCGTCTCACGGAATGGGTGGATTGTTCCAGCGCTGCACGGTGACGATCAGGTGACCTTCGCCGGTCAGGGACTTGCCCGCATCGTCGACGGCGGCGATCACCTTGAGGTTGCCGGCATTGTTGGTGGACATCTTGCGCGCCGGGTTCGGCCCGGCATCGCCCGGTGTGAACACGCCCGCGTCGCCCTGCATGGTGCCGGCGAACTTGACGTCTTCGTCCTCCTTGGCGCGCTCGTCGAAGGCTTCGACTTTCCATTGCGCCGGGAACACACCGATGCGGTACGGCTTGCCGTCGGCGCCCTTGCCCCAGGCTTCGGCGTCGAAACGGCCTTGGACTTTCGGCGTCGAGCCGCCGCCCTCGCCGATCCGCGCCACCGAAAACGCCGGCACCACCTTGACCGAGTCGACCGTGCCGTACACCGCCAGGCTCGGGCCTTTCAGGCCGCCGACGCTGACCGTTCGCAGGCCCGGCAGGGCATCGGCCGCCGCCTTGACCTTGACCTTGATCCGGTCGGCGTCCTGCTCAAGCACTGCAAGCACCTGCACGCCCTTGCCGAAGTCCGGTTTGCCGTTCAGGCCGCTGCCGATCAGGGTCACTTCGGCCTCGCCGCCGGCCTTCACATACCCCGGCTGCACCGCCAGCAGACGCTGGGAGCCCTGTTTGGCGGCAACGAAATCCAGGCCCCGCTCATCGTGCTCGGCCTCGAACATCCGGCCTTGCATGGCCGAGCCCTGGGCGGCGAACACCTGGCGCAGGGTCACGCCGTCGACGGTGACGTTGCCGCGCCATTCGTAGCCGCTGTAGAGGATGGCGCTGCCGTCGCCGTTGAACGGGCTGCCGTCGGCGTACTGGCCTTTGACGCTGACCTTGAAGGTATCGCTGCCGTCGGCGGTGACGCTCATCACCCCGGCCAGTTCGCCCTTGCCCGGCAGGTGGCCGCTGAAGCTCCAGTCCCCCGCCAGCGCCGCAGCCTTGGGTGCGGTCTTGAGCCAGGCCTGCCACGCCGGATTGTCCAGCGCATAACGCTTGGCCAGCAGCGGCACCATCTCTTTGCGGGCGATGTCGAACCAGTCGCGGTCACGCGCCAGCGCCTGGTACTCCAGCGACGGCCATTGGCCGAGGTGGAAGTTCACCAGCCGCTCCCATTCCTGGGCCGGGCGCCGTTGCAGGGCCACGCGCGCGCCGGAGTGGCAGCGACCGCACATCTGCGCGGTCTTTTCGTCGAACTGCTCGACGGTGTTGAGCCGCCGCTCCAGCGCATAGCGCACGCCGTCGGTTTCGCTGGGCGCCAGGCCCTGGGTGTCGGCCAGGTACTTGACCAGCGTGCGCCGGTCCTCGTCGCTGATCTGCAGGCCGTGCATGGTCTGCATGCGGGCGATGCTCATCAGCCAGCCTTCCGGAGTCTTGCGCTGGTGGCTGATGCGGCTCAGTTTGTCGCCGGCTTCAGGGGTGTGACAGCCCTGGCAGGTTTCCCTGAGGATGGTCTGGGCGTCGCGGGCTGCCAGGCTGTGCGGCGAATGCAGGGCCACGCAAGCGGCCACGGCCAGCAGGCTGGCGCCCATGCCTGATCGGAGTCTTCTCTTCATCAACGTCGAACCTCGCACGGTGCTTTCTTATTGTTGTGGCTTGTCGTTCTTATGGTTTCGCCGTCGGCGGCGCTGCGCGGACGGAGGCAAGCGAAACGTCTGAGCTGAGCAATACACAGAGCGTGCCAGCTTGCGGACAGGCTTTGCGATCAAGCAGTTACGTGCACACCGCAGCGTCCGTACCCTGCCGGCGACGGGCCCGCGCGTCCCATTTCGCGACAGCTGTTGCAGTGTGAGACAAGCACAACGGCCACGTCTGCGGCGCCGCGACCGACGACTGACACCCCGATATCAAAGTGCCTGCTACGCTTGCTGTTCGCACAGCCAGTGCGTCACGCCTCACACCACCGAAAACCTGAGGAATGGATCATGGGATCACATGGAAAGGGTCACGGCTGCACCCATTGCGGCTGCGAAAACCCGGTATGGAACGCACTCAAGCACACCGTCGACCTCAAGGCCTTCGCCGGCAAGGCCGCCGGGCTGCTGCCGGAGCCCGGCAGCGAATCGCTGGTCTTCACCGGCGGCACCATCTACCCCTTGATTGACGGCAACATGACCCAACGGGTCGAAGCGCTGGGCATCCACGGCGGCGACGTGGTCGCCTCGGGCAGCCTGGCCGAGGTGGAGGCCCGCATGAAAGCCCGGGGCATCCGTTACCAGACCCGCTCGCTGGGCGGCAAGACCCTGCTGCCGGGCCTCATCGAACCGCACGCGCACATCGTGCAGTCCTGCGTCATGGAAGGCTGGGAGGACCTGGGGCCGATCGAGGAGAAAACCCAGAAGCTCAAAGATCCCTATGACTGGGCCTGGCTCAAGGCAAGGATCCAGGACAGACTCGGCACAGCGGATTTCGCCGATCGATCGCGCTGGTTCCTGGGGCGCATGGTCGACCCCGCGCTGATGCCGTTCACCGAATCCGGGCAGCCGGGCGTGCTGAACACGCTCACCGCGTTCTACTGCAAGGCCGATTTCGCCAAGGACGCCGACACCACCGGCAACCTGGACAGCATCGTGTCCGAGCGGCCGCTGCTGCTGATCAGCGCCTCCATGCACACCGTCTACCTCAACACCGCCGCCTGCGACGTGGTGTATCACCATCAGGACAAGGCCAGCCAGGCGCTGCGCGACACCTACAAGACCTTTGAGAATTTCCTGTCGGTGACCAAGGGCAACCTGCAGGAAGAGGCCGGCATCACGCCCGCCCTCCTGTCGATCCCGCTGGTGCAGGCGCTGGACGTGGTGAACATCTTCAAGTACATGAAGGACTACTTCCATACGGCGTCCAGCCGCGGCATCACGCTGCTGTATGACGCGATGGTGGACCCGACCTCCAAACTGATCCTGGAAGCCTACGGCCTGACCCACCCGCGCAACCTGCGCATCGGCTATGCGGCCTCCTGCAACGGCGTGGACTTCAGCCACATCCCACCGTACAAGCCGGTGACCAAGGAAGCCGCCCGGCACTTCTACCAGGGCTCGGTGAAGCTGGTGTCGGATGGCTCCAACCAGGGGCTGACCGGCTATCAGGCCACACCGTACTGCTGCAAAACCGACCGGCCGGTGGGCAACTTCAACTTCTGCGACCCAGGCCCGGACAACACGACCCCTGAAGCTCTCCCCGACGCCTACCAGACCACCCTCAACAACGCCGTGGCCACCGGCTGGCCGCTGATGATCCACGCCAACGGCGACCGGGCCATCGAGTTCACGCTGCAGGCCTACAAGACCGCGCTGAAGGGCAAGAGCGGCCTGGACAAGCGTCACCGCATCGAACACTGCTCGCTGCTCACCCCGCGCACCCTGGATCAGTTGCAGAGCGTGGGCATTTCCCCAAGCTTCCTGATCGGCCACGTCGGCTACTGGGGCTACGCGTTCGAGAACGCCATTTTCGAAGACAAGGCCACGCGCATGCTCGACCTGTGCCAGGACGCCCTGGACCGGGGCCTGCGCATCTCGCTGCACAGCGACTGCACCGTCACGCCGCTGGGCCCGCTGCGCTCCATGGAACAGGCCGTCACCCGCAAAATGGAAGGCAAGCGTGAGAACGGCAAGTTCGTCACGGATGCCGCCCGCCAGCCGGTGCTCAACGAAGGCCAGTGCCTGACCCGGCAGCAGGCACTGAAAGCCATCACCTACGACGCGGCCTGGCAGTGCCATGCCGACCAGTGGGCCGGCTCGCTGAAGGACGGGCATTTCGCCGATTTCGTGATCTTGGACGACGATCCGCTCGACGAAAAAGTCCCGGCCAGCAAGATCCGTGAAATCACCGTGAGGGAAACCTGGAAGGGCGGACACAAAGTCTTCGCCCAATAACCGCCGCTGACGGCGCGGACGTCCGGCTGGCAGGCCGTACGTGCGCGCCCGATCAGCGGCAACCGGTCACAGGGCAGTTCATCGCCCGGCGATTGACGTACCCCCCGTCCCGGCGCGAAATGGTTGTTCACCCAGTGCTGACAGGGAGATGCGTCATGGCAAACATCACGGTCCTGGCGGGGGATTTTCTGCAAGGTGACGGCGTGTACCGGGACGGAAGCCTTACGCTCAGGACAACGTTGCACCCATGGCCGGGCCTTACCCTGCCGCTCTCATCGATCAAGACCCTCGAAGTCGCCAACGAGGAGTCGATCAGCAACTTCAAGGACGCCATCGGCTACGGCGTGGCCGGGGCCATGCTGCTGGGCCCCATCGGCGCCATCGCCGGGTTCATGCTCGCCGGCCACGAAACCGAAGTGACGTTCCTGGCGACCCTCAAGGACCGGCGCCGCCTGCTGATCGCCGCCGACAGCGACACCTACCAAGAGATCTCCCGCCAAGTCGCCTGCTGAATATTCCGCCAAGAGCCCTCTGGCACCTGATTGTCCTTCGTTGTGCCTGCCCGGAATCGGCCTTCACCCGTTCCGGGCGCGTTCGATCCTTACCAGGCGCTAGCGAACAGGCTTGTCTGGATGCACCTCGTACCGTGCGCCCGGCTCGCGACAGGCGAGCCCTTGCTCTGCCGGAACCGCCCCGCTTGCCTGCTTCCTGTCTCTTTGGCGCTGCCTCCGGTTGGCCGGTGGGGACATACGCAGATCCCTGTAGACCGCAAAGGCGATCAGCAAAAGAATGCCAAGCGACCACAAGGACAAGATCAGAACCGTCATAAATCCTCCTCAAGTACCGCGACCACATAGGACGCAACGATCACAAAGAAGCTGACGACAGCCATCGAGGCCCCCGTACGAACCTCTTCAGCCTCGACCACGTCGCCGATCAACAAAGCCGCGGCCCCCGTCACCATGAATCCCGTACCGATGCACAACAGCAGGTTGGTCATCCATCGAATGGTTTTGTTGTTCATCGACATCCTTGCCAGACATTCTCCCGCCAACTCCGTGGCAGGGTTCACCGCATGACGGCAATCGGGAATCCGCCCCCCATGCCGCCTGCGAAACGTTCATGGAGACGAAAGGTAGCGTCGGCCCCTTGAATCCACCAGCCGGATTCAACACTCGGACACACAATCGCGCCCTCGACCGATCATGCCCAGCGGGATCCGGCCCAGGCTGAACGGCGGCGCCCCGTATCCGGCATCTCACCGACTGTCGCGTTTTGCGACAAATCCCCTCCTTCTAGCCCGTCCTGCTCCGCGCCAGTGCACAGCCACACCCGCTTACAGCCCTTGGCACGGCCATTGCGACTGCCATTGCGAAAGCCCCCCTCCCGATCCCATCGAACAACAAGAGGTTCTCGCCATGCCCCTGCCGTATCTGCTTCCCGCCACCTCGGCCTTCATCCAGCGTCCGCCGCGCATGCTGATCGGCGGCGACTGGACCGAAGCCGCCGACGGCCAGACCATGCCCCTGCACAACCCGGCCACCGGCGAGGTGCTGTGCGTGGTGCCCCGGGCCACGCCGGAAGACGTCGACCGTGCCGTGCTGGCCGCCCGGCGGGCCTTCGACGATTCGGCCTGGAGCCGCACCCGCCCTCGGGAGCGGCAGAACCTGTTGTGGAAACTCGCCGACCTGATGCAGCGCGACGCCGAACTGCTGGCCCAGCTGGAATGCCTGAACAACGGCAAGAGCGCGGCGGTCGCGCAGGTGATGGATGTGCAGTTGGCCATCGACTTCCTGCGCTACATGGCCGGTTGGGCGACCAAGATCGAAGGCACCAGCGTCGACGTGTCGCTGCCGTTGATGCCCGGCGACCAGTTCCACAGCTTCATCCGCCGTGAAGCGGTGGGCGTGGTCGGCGCCATCGTCGCCTGGAACTTCCCGCTGCTGCTGGCCTGCTGGAAACTCGGCCCGGCCCTGGCCACCGGCTGCACCGTGGTGCTCAAACCCGCCGACGAAACCCCGCTGACCGCCCTGAAACTGGCGGAGCTGGTGATGGAGGCCGGATACCCGGAAGGCGTGTTCAACGTGGTCACCGGCACCGGCATCACCGCAGGCGCAGCCCTGACCCACAACCCGCTGGTGGACAAGCTGACCTTCACCGGCTCCACCGCCGTGGGCAAGCAGATCGGCAAGATCGCCATGGACTCGATGACCCGCGTCACCCTGGAGCTGGGCGGCAAGTCGCCGACCATCGTCATGGCCGACGCCGACCTCAAGACCGCAGCCGCCGGCGCGGCCAGCGCGATCTTCTTCAACCAGGGCCAGGTCTGCTGCGCAGGGTCGCGCCTGTATGTGCAGCGCAAGCATTTCGACAACGTGGTGGCCGACATCAGCGACATCGCCAACGCCATGAAACTGGGCAACGGCCTCGACCCGAGCGTGGAGATGGGCCCGCTGATTTCCGCCCGCCAGCAGGAGCGGGTCTACCGCTACATCGAAACCGGCCGGGACAGCGGCGCGACCATCGCCTGCGGCGGCGAGCAGTTCGGGCCGGGGTTCTTCGTCAAGCCGACGGTGATCGTCGACGTCGATCAGAAGCACCCGCTGGTGCAGGAGGAAATCTTCGGCCCGGTGCTGGTGGCGATACCGTTCGATGACGAAGCCGACGCACTGCGCATGGCCAACGACAGCCCCTACGGCCTGGGCGCCAGCATCTGGTCGAACGACTTGGCGGCGGTGCACCGGATGATTCCGCGGATCAAGTCAGGTTCGGTGTGGGTCAACTGCCACAGCGCGCTGGATCCGGCGCTGCCGTTCGGCGGCTACAAGATGTCCGGGGTCGGGCGGGAAATGGGCTACGCGGCGATCGAGCATTACACCGAGCTGAAGTCGGTGTTGATCAAGCTGTAAGGCTTTCGGTGCCTTCAAGGGCCTCTTCGTCGGTGCGCAGCTGCCAGCGATGGCGGCCTGTCCGGCACATCGGAGCTGGATGCGCCGCCTTCGCGGGCAAGCCCGCTCCCACAGGTTTCAGCTGTGATCTCGGACTCTGCATTCACCTGAAATCCCTGTGGGAGCGGGCTTGCCCGCGAAGAGGCCCGGCCTGCCGACACACGGCTCAAGGCTTGAACCCTTGGGCCAGCAGCCAGCCGCGCACCGCCCGCCCCTGCTCCGCCGTCAAGTCGGCCAGCACCTGCTGCGCCGGCTCGGTGCGCAGCCGTCGCATCAGCGGCGCCACTTCGACGCCGTGCACATGCCAGATCCCCAACGGCTGATCCGGCGTGACCACCACCTCGGCCTCATCGACAAACCCGTCGCGCAACACCGGCATCCGCTCGATCCGCAGCGCGGTGAAGTCCGCCGCCGCGTGAGCCTCCTCAGCATCCGGCCACTGCTGCCGCGCCTGCCAGAACGGCCGGTCCGCCCAGCGTCGCTCATCGGCATAGAAATCCCGGCCGATGCGCGCGAAGCGCAGGAACAACTGCTCCACCCGCTGCCGGTGAAAGCGCTGCGCCAGCGCCGCCCGTTCCGGCTTGCGCAGCAGCGTGTTGATCACCGCCGGCGCCTGCAAGGCCGACGACAGCGACTGGAAAATCCCGTTGCCGGACAACGGATCCACCGCCATCGCCGCATCGCCGACGCGGATCCAACGCTCGCCGCACACCTGCGGCGCCAGGATCGCCGTGCTGCTGCGGGCATGCAGCTGCAGGTCGGTCTCGGCGTCGTCAGCGAAGAACATCCGCGCCAGCGGCGATGACCTGCGCCGCTCCCGGCAGTGCTCCAGCAATTGCGCCTTGGCCGGCAATTGCGCGCTGTTCACGTCCACCGTCCACTGCCAATAACACTGGCCGTCGGCCCGACGCGCCATCCAGGCCCAACCCTCCTCCAGGCTTTCCACGGCGCTGGCGGTCGCGCCCGGCGTCCCTTGCCAGCGATTGAGCAGGCTGACCGTCTCCGGCCCGCGCACGCCCTTGCCGGACGCCGGCGCCTGGCGTCCGCGGGCCTCCACCAGAAAATCCGCCGCCAGCGCCTGACCGCCGTCCAGTTCGACCCGCTGGCCATCCGCCGAAGACTGCACGCTCAGCACCCGACCTTCGACCACCTCGACACCGGCCAGGCGCAAGTCTTCGCGCAACCCCCGGTCGAAGGCCGGGCGATCCAACAGCCATTCGATGTTCTGTGCATGCCGCTGACCGTTCCAGATCACCTGCCGTTGCGACGGCAACGTCGCCTCCGCCAGCGCCCGATTCAGGCTCGCGCCGCGCAAGGCCTCCAGCACCCGCTGCGACACGCCTTCCAGCGCCGCGAAGCGCCGCCATTCGCTGACCAGCGTCACCGCGTGGCCCAAGCGCCGCAGCCCCAGCGCCACCGCCGCACCGGCCGGCCCCGCACCGAGAATCACGATCCGTGCGGTCATGGGCCGAGCCGCCGCTCAGGGCCGCGATAGCAGGCGTTGGCCCGCAGCCAATCAAGCACCTGGCCGTTGCTCGCCTCGGGATGGGCCGACAGGAAGGCGCCGATGTGCCCGCTCAACGCCGCACACCCGAGGCTGGCGCCGGACTGCCCCGGATGCGTGCCGTGCACGCACGCGGCGAAATCCGCCTGCGCGCTGTCGAGCCACGACCATTGTCCGTCCGTGCAGCGGGCGTCGCCGGTCACCCGCAGCACCTGCGGATAGCTGGCCGGGAATACCGCCGCGCCCTGGGCCGGGCTCGACGCGCACACCAGCACCCCACGTGCCACTGCCGCCGCGCAGGCTTCGCGCAACAGGCTGCGGTCCTGGCGCAGGCCGAGGCTCAGGTTGATCAGACGCACGTCCTGCGCCACCAGCCAGTCGATCGCTGCGGCAATCTGCAAGGCGCTGGTGACGCCACGCCGGTCGAACACTTGCGCCACGCACATCCGCGCTTCCGGAGCGCGGCGGCTGATGGCGTCGAACACGGCGGTGCCGTGGCCCAGGGGATCACCCTGCAGCGCCGATTGCGTCAGCCCCTCGTCCGCCAGCACAAAACGCTGCCCGACCAGCACCCGGTCCTGCTGCGGCGCCGAATGCCCGCTGTCCACCACACCGATCCGCAACTCAGGCATCATGCCGCACCGTTCTCAAGGCAGGTCTTGCACACCAGGACGCCGTCGGTCAGCTCGAAGCGCAGGTCGGCATCCGCCAGCGTCGAAGGCCGATGGCTGATCAGGATCCGCGTACGGCCGGCAAACAGGCGGTCGATGGCCTCGATCACCTCGCGCTCGGTGGCTTCATCCACCGCCGAGGTGGCCTCGTCGAGCACCAGGATCTGTGGATCCTGCAACAGTGCCCGGGCGATGGCGATCCGTTGTTTCTGGCCGCCGGACAATTGCTGGCCGCGCTCGCCCAACGGGCTGTCGAGGCCTTCGGGCAACGTGTCCACCAGGCTGTCGAGCTGCGCCAGCCGCGCCACCTCGGCCACCGCCTCGCGGCCGGCATCCGGCACTGCGTAGGCCAGGTTGTCCGCCAGGCTGCCGCGAAACAGCACAATGTCCTGACTGACCACGGCGATGCGCCGACGCAACGCGAACAGGTCCAGTTCACGCAGATCCACCCCACCGAGCAGCACCCGCCCGGACTGCGGATCGTGGTGGCGCTGCAACAGATCGATCAGCGTGGATTTGCCGACACCGGACGCGCCGCTCAAGGCCACCTTCACCCCGGCAGGAATCGTCGCCTCGATCCCGCGCAAAGTGCCCGTCCGCCCAGGGTGGCTGAAGTGCACCTGCTCGAAACGCAGTTCGCCCGAGGCCGGCAGCGGTTGCGGCGCGTCCGGCGAACGCACGGTCGGCGCTTCGCCGCGCAGCTCCATGACCCGGCCGAGGCTGACGGTCATGCGCTGAATCGCCACGTACAGCCCCAGCAGGCTCTGCACCGGCCCGACGGCCATGCCCAGATAGGTGGAAAACGCGATCAGCGCGCCCAATTGCCAGGTGCCCTGCACCACCCAATAGCCGCCGATCAGGAACGCGCAGGCCCGGGACAGCGAGGTCAGCGTCCCCGGCACCGCTTGGGTGAAGAACTCCGTGACCTGCAGGCGCAGCAGCTGATCCATGTAGCCCTGCCCCAGGGTTTCCAGGCGCCGCGCCTCGCGTTGCTGCTGGCCGGCGGACTGGATGAACTTCATCACCGGCAAGGTCTCGACCATGAACGACGACATGTCCGCCGAACGCTCGCGCAAATGCCGCACATCGCGCTCGACCTTGCGCCGCATCCAGCGCAGCCACACGACGTCGAGCGGAATCAGCACCAGCGCCAGCAGCGAGAGCTTCCACGACAGCGTCAGCAGCATGGCAATGGCCGCCACCAGCCCGATCACGCTCGACACCGCCGAGAACAGCGAGTCCACGGCAAAGCGCTGGATCTCCGCGACGTCGCCGTCCAGCCGCGACATCAGGTCGCCGATGCGCCGCTGGCCGTAGAAGCCCGGCGACAGGGTCTGCAAATGCCGGTAGAGGTCGTCGCGCAGGGCGAACAGGATCCGCCCGGACAACCGCGTGTGCAGGTAGCGGTTGATCCCCGACAGCGCCGTGCCGAGCAGCCCGGCGACGATCATCAGCACCGCGATCAGCACCAGCACCGGGAAATTGCGCGCCAGCAGGCCGTCGTCGATCAGCAGCTTGACCAGCCACGGCTGCACCAGCACCAGCAGCGACGCGCACACCGACAGGGCCAGCAGGCCGGCAATCGCCCAGCGCTGCGGCCGCACGAAACCGTACAGCCAGCGCAGCGCCGCCTGCAGTGCCGCAGGGTTCTGGCTGTCGATCAGGCGCACGATCAGGCGCTGCATCACGGGCGCAACTGCTTGAGTTTGCGGTACAGGGTCGCGCGGCTGATGCCCAGGGCGTCGGCGGCGGCCGAGACATTGCCCTGATGGGTGTCGAGGGATTGGCGGATCAGGTCCAGCTCATTCTCGCGCAGGCTGCCGGCCTGGGGCTTGTCGATGTCCGTCAGTTCGTCCAGCAGGCTGTCGGGCAGATGATCGAGGGTCAGCACGGTCTCGCCCGGTTCGCGCATGGCCAAAGCGGTGCGCAACACCATTTCCAGTTGGCGGATGTTGCCGGGCCAGTGATAGGCGGCGAACAGCCGGGCCAGCTCATCGTGCAGCACCGCGTGCGGCGCATCGAGCTTGCCCAGCAGGCGGGCGACCAGCGCGCTGAAATCATCGCGCTCGCGCAGGGCCGGCAGCTTCACGCTGATGCCGTTGACCCGGTAGAACAGGTCTTCGCGAAACTGCTTGTCCTCGACCTGGCGCTTGAGGTCACGGTGGGTGGCGCAGATCAGCGCCACGTCGATGTCCTGTTCTTCTCCGGCGCCGAGCGGCGCCACCTTGCGGTCCTGCAGCACCCTCAGCAGCCGCGCCTGCAAGGCCAGCGGCATGTCGCCGATCTCGTCGAGGAACAGCGTGCCGCCGTGGGCCTGCTGCAGGCGCCCGACCATGCCGCCCCGGCGCGAACCGGTGAACGCGCCTTCGCGGTAGCCGAACAGTTCCGATTCGATCAGCCCTTCGGGGATGGCCGCGCAATTGACCGCGACGAACGGCTTGTCGCAACGGCTGCCGGCCATGTGCAGGGCACGGGCGACCACTTCCTTGCCGGTGCCGGTTTCGCCCAGCAACAGCACCGGCAATTCATTGGCCAGGCCTTGGCGGGCCATGCGCAGGGCGCGGGCGTAGCGGGCGTTGCCGCCGGACAGGGCGTCCAGGTCCGGTTGCGGCTTGGCGGCTTTCGCCACGCTGCGCGGCGGGCCGCCGAGGTTGACCGAACGGGCCGGGGCACGCAGGGTTCTGTAGAAGAATTCGCCCTTGGCGGTCTGCACGCTGCCGACCCCGCCCTGTTGCAGGCGGCTCAGCAGTTGCACGCCATCGACGCCGAGAAACTCTTCGCAGCGCCGCCCCACCAGCGCCCCGCGCTCGGCCCCCAGCAATTGGCAGGCCTGGGCGCTGACCGCCAGGATCTGCCCGCCGAGACTGACCGCCAGCAACCCTTGCCACGGCGATTCGAGGTACTGCCGACGGCTGTGGAACGCCAGCACGATCTGATCGGGAAAGCTGTTGCGGAACACCCGGCTCTCGATCTGGCTGACCGCCAGGCTCAGCAGCGCGGTGCTGTCGTGCACGCGGCCGAGCGGGCCTTCGCGGGTCAGGTCGAGGACGCCGAGGATGTCGCCTTGAGGACAGCGGATCGGCACCGAGGTGCAGGAGAAATCGGTGAGGCGGTCCAGGTAATGCTCGCCGCAGTCGATCAGGGTCGGCCGGGCCTCCACCAGCGCCGTGCCCAGAGCATTGGTGCCGCGCGCCGCTTCGCTCCAGCAGGCGCCGAGGGTGATGTCCTGCAGGCCGCTGCCCTTGAGCCGGTCGGCGCGCCCTTCGACCGCCAGGATGGTGGCGTCGGCGTTGGCGAGGATGATCAGGCCTTCCTTGCCTTGGCGCTCGGCCAGGTAGTCGATGGCCGGCGTCGCGGCGTCGATCAGCAAACGGTTGCCCGCCAGCAGCACCTCCAGGCTCGCGCCGGAGGCCAGCGCCAGCTCATGCTTGGCGTTGAAGTGCACGCCGTGGCTCAGGCTGCGCCGCCACGAGGCGTCGATCTCGGCACGCAGCACGCCGTCGGGGACTTGCCCCTCCAGGTGCAGGCGTTCCCGGGCCAGGCGGGCTTCGGGGTGGGGCTTGGGGCCGGTGTTTTTTATTAGAGTCATCAAGCGCTCCGGAGCGGTCCGCTTTGCGCTTTTTCAAGCGTCCTGACGCCAATGTTTACGTTAACGTCAGGACGATGGCAATAGCCTTATGGCGCCTGGGTTGCGGCATTGAATGAACATACCGGGTTTAACCCAAGTCCGCAGAGAGAGCAGGTGGTTTGTCCTGTGGCGTCCTCACCGACAAACTCAGCGCTGCCACACCTGGGCATTCACAAAGAACGCCCGCGCATTGTCCTCCAGGCTCTCCAGGTGATACCCGCCCTCCTGCACGATCAGGCACGGCAAGCCCAGGCTGCGGATGCGCTCGCCCAGCGCGGCGAACCCTTCACGGGTCACCGCCACCTTGCTCTGGGGGTCGAGCTCATAGATGTCGAACCCCAGCGACAGCACCAGCACCTGCGCCCCGAACCCGCGCACCGCCGCCAGCGCAATATCCAGTTGAGCGAGGAAGTCCGCCTCGCTCGCCCCGTGGGCCATCGGCAGGTTGAGGTTGAAGCCCTCCCCCGCACCGGTGCCGCGCTCGTCGGCGAACCCGGCCACGCCCGGGTAGAAGTTGGTCGGGTCGCCGTGCACCGAGACGTAAAGCACGTCATCGCGGTCGTAGAAGATTTCCTGGATGCCCTGGCCGTGGTGCATGTCGGTGTCGAGCACCGCGACCTTGCCGAAGGCGCCGCGCAGCACCTGCGCCGCCACCGCCGCGTTGTTCACGTAGCAGAAGCCCCCCGCCGCTTCGGCACGGGCATGGTGCCCCGGCGGACGGCACAGGGCGTAGGCCGCCGGTTCGCCATCGATCAGCGCCTGGGCACCGGCCACCGCGCACTGCGCCGACCAGTAGGCCGAGCGCCACGTCTGTTCGCCGACCGGGCAACTGCCGTCGGCCAGGTAGCGCGCGGCTTGGGCGAGGACGCCGCGCAAGGCGTTGGGCTCACGCACGAAGATGTTCGACATCACTTCGTCGCCCCAGTCTTCGGGGATCTCTTTCCAGCGCGCATGGGCTTCCTGCAGGAAGGCCAGATAGGGCGCGCCGTGCACCGCCAGCAACGGCGCGAGGCCGGCATCGGCCGGTGGCTCGACGGCAAAGCCCAGACCGTGGGCGGCCTGGACCAGCCGCTGCGCGCGCTCGGGGACTTCCTGGGGCGTGCGCATCTGCCCGCGTGAGTAGTAGCTGCGAGGATGGTGGAGCAATTGTTCGGGGTGGAAAAAACTGCGCATGGGGTGAAATTCCTGTCTGTCCGCTTAAGGCATGCAGTCGGCTGCGATCCCTTGTGGGGGCCAGCCTGCTGGCGATAGCGGTGTGTCATCGAAATGAGGGGTGTCTGATCGGGCCCTATCGCCAGCAGGCTGGCTCCCACAGTTTTGTACGCGGTTCCTGTGGGAGCGGGCTTGCCCGCGAAGGCGTCGGTCAGGGCGCTACTCAGTCAGCCCGCCCGGCACGGGCCAGCACGGCGTTGAGCAACACATCGGTGCCCTGGCGCACGTCGTCGGGCAGCACGTCTTCGGCCTCGTTGTGGCTCAGGCCGCCGACGCACGGGATGAACACCATCGCCGTCGGGCAATGCCGGGCCAGGTGGATCGCGTCATGACCGGCGCCGCTGACGATCGGTTGCTGAGCGTAGCCCAGCGCATCGACGGCCTCCTGCACCGCCGCCACGCACCCGGCGTCGAACGGCGTGGCCGGGCTGATCCAGTGCGGCGTGACGGTGAGGGTCAGGCCCCGTCCGTCGGCGATCGCCTGCAAGCGTGCGCGCACCTGAGCTTCCATCGCCGCGATGGCATCGTCGCGGTGATGACGCAGATCGACGGTGAAGTTCACCAGGCCCGGAATGGTGTTGCGCGACGACTTGCTGATGGACAGTTCGCCCACCGTGGTCAGGCCCTCGGGCGCGAAATCCGCCGCCAGCCCTTCGATGGCCTGGATCATCCGCGCCACGCCGTACAAGGCATCCTTGCGCAGCGCCATCGGCGTGGTGCCGGCATGGGCGGCCATGCCTTCGACCCGCACGTCGAGCCAACGGATCGCCTGGCCGCCCGTCACCACGCCGATGCTCTTGGCGTTGTCCTCAAGGATCGGGCCCTGCTCGATGTGCGCCTCGAAATAGGCGTCGACCTTGCCGCCCAACGGACGGTTCCCGGCATAACCGGTGCGCTGCAGGGCCTGGGCGACGCTGATGCCGTCGGCGTCGCGCACGGCCAGCGCGGCGTCCAGATCCATGAGGCCGGTGAACACCGCCGAACCGAACATCGCCGGGGTGAACCGGGCGCCCTCCTCGTTGGTCCACACCGCCACCTCCAGCGGCTTGCGGGTGCTGATGTTCAGGTCATTGAGGCGGCGCACCACTTCCAGCCCGGCGAGCACCCCATAGACGCCGTCGAAGCGTCCGCCTTCGGGCTGGGTGTCGAGGTGGCTGCCCATCATCACAGGCGCGGCGTCCGGGTCGGTGCCGGGGCGGCGGGCGAACAGGTTGCCGATGGCATCGACGCTCACGGTCATGCCGGCCTCGCGGCACCAATGGGCGAACAGTTCGCGACCGGCCTTGTCTTCGTCGCTCAGCGCCAACCGGCAACTGCCGCCCCGGGCCGTCGCACCGATTTCGGCCATGGCCATCAGGCTCGCCCACAGGCGTTCACCGTTGATCTTCAGCATGAAACTCTCCAGAACAGTCATCAGGCGCGGACCGTTTCCGCGCGGTGGGCAAGGGCGTGACGGCGCGCCAGCGACAGCACGCAGACCAGCGAAACGGCGGCGATCAGGCTGTAGAACACCGCCATCGGCCACCACTGGCCGGTGAACCGGTGCGCCAGCATCGTGCCGATCAGCGGCGTCAGGCCGCCGGCCAGCGCGCCGCAGACCTGATAGGCCAGCGAGATCGCGGTGTAGCGCACGCGGGTCTCGAACATGCCGCTGACGTAACCGGCGATCACCGCATAGAACGAGGCCATGCACACCACCGCCAGGGCGATGCCGAGGATGATCAAAGGCGCCTGGGCCGAGCTGACCAGCACGAACATCGGGTACGGCGACGCCATCGCCAGCAGCGACACCAGGCACAGGAACCGCGTCGCGCCGATTTTCTCGGCCATCCACGCCGCCAGCGGCTGGATGCAGAACTGGATGATCGCGACGAAGAACAGGCACTCCAGGATCAGCGAGCGCGGCAGCGCCAATTGCTGGGTGGTGTAGGCGATCATGAAGGTGTTGGTGAAATACACCCCGGCGATGCCCAGGGTGTTGGCGCCGATGCACAGCAGCAGCGGCCGCCACGCGGTGCGCAGCACTTCCATCACGGGTGCCTGTTCCTTGCGGGCCTGCTGCCGGGCCTGCTCGCGGCCGGCGAGGAACTCCGGCGATTCGTTCACCCCCAGGCGAATGGCCAGACCGACCACCAGCAACAATGCGCTGGCCAGGAACGGCACCCGCCAGCCCCAGCTCATCAAATCTTCCTCCGGCAGACGGGTCACGGCGCCGAACGCCAGCAGCGACAGAATCAGACCTGCCGGACTGCCCAACTGCGCAAACGACGCGAAGAAATTGCGCCGGCCTTTCGGCGCATGCTCGCCGGCCATCAGCACCGCCCCGCCCCACTCGCCGCCGACGGCGATGCCCTGGACGACCCGCAGCAGGATCAGCAGCACCGGCGCGGTCGCGCCGATCTGCGCATAGGTCGGCAGCAGGCCGATGCACACGGTGACCACGCCCATCATCAGCAGCGTGACGACCAGCGATTTCTTGCGCCCGATGCGGTCGCCGATGTGGCCGAAAACGATCCCGCCCAAGGGCCGGGCGAAGAAGCCCACCGCGAAGGTGCCGAAGGCGGCCATGGTGCTGAACAGCGGATCGCCGGAGGGGAAGAACAAGGCGCCGAACACCAGCGCGGCGGCCGTGGCGTAAATGTAAAAGTCGTACCACTCGATCATCGTGCCGATGAAGGCGGCGGCCGCCGCACGGCGCGGCTGGTTCGAAGCGTGGGGCTTCATGGGTCGGGCTCCTTTGGTTATTTTTCTGGCAGGAGTTGAACGGCAAATCGCGGCGCTCTGCTGGCGCCTGTCGTGGAGGGATTTATCGTTCCGGGGCTATGATCAGTCAATTTTCTATTTATTATTCCGATTATTACGCCACCTTATAATCGAGGGCCGCCATGGCCGAACGCGACCTGCAACGCCTGCTCAACGACCGCCTCGACTGGAACCTGCTGCGCACCTTCCGCGTGATCGGCCAGGAACTGAGCATCAGCCGCGCCGCCGCGCGCCTGCACCTGACCCAACCGGCGGTGAGCCAGGCCCTCAAGCGCCTGGAAGAACAACTGGGCCGCCAACTGATCGCCCGGCGCGGCCCGCGCTTCGCCCTCACCGAGGTCGGCGAACAGCTCTTGGCGCTGGCCGGCGAAATCTACGGACAGGTGTCCCAGGTCAGCAGCCTGCTGGGCGAGCCGGCGGACGAAGTGATCGGCAAGGTGCGGCTGTTGATCATCAGCCGGATCTTTTCCCAGCGTTTCGACGATTTTCTCGCCGACTTCCACCGCCAATTCCCCCGCGTGGACCTGGAGGTGGAGGTGATGCGCAGCTCGGACATCGTCAGCGCCCTGCAAGAGAAGACCGCGACCTTGGGCCTGAGCCTCAACCGGCGTGCGCAGCCGCGCCTGGAACAGCGCCTGTTCCTGCGCCAGCGCTACGCGTTTTTCTGCGGCAAGCACCACCCGTTGTTCCGACGGCAGGACGTCAGCCAGAGCGATCTGCAGCGCGAGAACTTCGTCAGTTTCACCAGCGACCAGATCGGCGGGATGCTCTCGCCGCTGACCATTTTCCGTGATCAACAAGGCTTCAGCGGGCGCATCGTCGCGTCCTCGCCGAGCCTGGAGGAAGTCCGGCGACTGGTGATCGCCGGGTTCGGCATCGGCTGCCTGCCGGAACACGTGGTGGCGGCGGACGTCGAGGCCGGATTGCTCTGGCGCCTGCCGCCCCACGAGGGGATCGCCGATGTCGACATCCACATGCTGTGGAACCGCGAGCAACGCATGAGCCGCGCCGAAACGCTGTTCATCGAACGCTTGCAGGCGTGCCTGGCGGATCAGTAACCCAGCAGGCGGTCCGCACTGTTCAGCAGCGGCTCGCCGGCGTTCAGGCGCCGGACGTTCTCGGCGATCTGCTCGGCGATGCAGTCGTGGGACGCCGCCGACGCCATGTGCGGCGTGACGGTGACGCCGGGGGTCGTCCACAACGGATGGTCGGCGGGCAGCGGCTCCCGTTCGAACACATCGAGCAGCGCGCCGCGCAGTTTTCCGCTGGCCAGCGCCCGTTGCAGGTCATCGGCATTCAGGTGCGCGCCGCGCCCGACGTTGACCAGCGCGGCGCCATCGGCCAGGCGTTCGAACGTGCGGCGGTTGAGGATGCCCCGGGTTTCGGCCGTCAGCGGCAGCAGGTTGACCAGCAGCTCCACCCCATCGAGGAACGTATCGAAGGCCCCGGCGCCGGCAAACGTCTGCACCCCCGGCAACGCCTTGGCGCTGCGGGCCCAGCCGCGCACGCCGTAACCGGCGCCGGCCAGATCCTGCGCAATTGCGCTGCCGAGCGAACCGAGCCCCATCACCCCGACCCTGAAGCGGTTCGCCGGACGTTGCGGCGGGCGCTCCCAATGTCGGTCCGCCTGATGGTCGAGCACCCGGTCGAATCCCCGGTGATAGTGGATCACCGCCCAGCGCACGTATTCGGTCATGCCTTGGCGGTGGCCGGGATCGACCACCCGGCACACCGGCAGTTCCGGACACGACGGGTCGTGCGCCAGGTGATCGATGCCGGCGGCCACCGAATGGATCACCTGCAGGTTCGGCAACGCGCCCAGGCTACCCGGCAACGGAAACCAGCACGCCGCCACCTGCGCCTGGATCGCCTGCGGATCTTCGGCCAGCACCGCCGACAAGTGCGGCGCACGACGGGCGAAGGCGTCCTGCAATTGCGCGAGCAGCAGCGTGTCGCGGGACAGCAGCGCGACGGTGTTCATGTCGGCGCTCAAGATGTGTAGGACTCGCGCTGGGACTCGATCAGGGTCAACGCGGCCTGCCAGGCCAGGTCGATGATGTTGTCCTGCTCGTCACGGTCGAACTGCTCGGCGGTGTGGGCACAGACCTCCGGCGACGGGAAGTGAAGTTCCGAGCCACCGGCCAGTGCCTGCACCTGGGCCTGGCAGGCGCGCTCCAGGAAGTGGATTTCCTGAAACGCCTGGGCCACGCCGGAACCGCCCACCAGCAACCCGTGGTTGCGCAGGATCATCGCCCGGTGCGGGCCGAGATCGGCGATCAGTCGCTCGCGCTCGTCCAGCGACAGCGCGATGCCTTCGTAGGTGTGGTAAGCCAGTTTTCCGTAGAACTTCAGCGCATGCTGGCTGATCGGCAACAACCCGTGCTTTTGCGCCGCCACCGCCATGCCGGCGGCGGTGTGGGTGTGGATCACGCAGTTCAGGTCCGGACGCGCCATATGGATCGCCGAATGAATGACGAAACCGGCGGCGTTGACCCGGTGCCCGGCGTACGCGGAGTCGACGATGCGGCCGTTCTGGTCGATGCGCACCAGGTCGGAGGCGCGCATGCGGTCGAAAATCACCCCGTAGCGGTTGATCAGGAAATGATGCTCCGGCCCCGGAATGCGCAGGGTGATGTGGGTGTCGATCAGGTCGGTCATGCGAAAGTGCGCGATCAGGCGATACAGCGCGGCCAGTTCGCAGCGCGCCTGCCATTCGACCGGGTCGGTTTGGGCCGTTCTACTCATAAAAGCACTCACGAATACACCTCTTGGTTGGAATGAAGGACGGCGGGATTGGCGCGCAACCGGGCGAGGCCGCAGACGCCGATCAGGGACAGGGCCGACAGCAGCGTGAAGAACACCGCCAGCGGCAGCCACTGCCCGGAGAACTTGCTGGCCAGCAGCGTGCCGATCAGCGGCGTGGTGCCGCCGGCGACCGCGCAGCTCAACTGATAGGCGATGGAAATCCCCGAATAGCGCAGATGCACCGGGAACGCCTGGGTCATGTACCCCGCGACCACCGCATACAGCGCCGACAGGATCACTACCGCCACGGCGATGCCGAGCGTCATCAACACGATGTCCTGGGTGCCGACCAGCAGGAACATCGGGTACGGCGTGACCATGCACAGCAACGCGACCAGCGTCAGGAAGCGGCCCTCGCCGATGCGCTCGGCCAACAGCGCGGACAGCGGCTGCGACAGCAACTGAATGACCGTCACCAGAAACAGGCAATCGAGGATCGTCGCCCTCGGGATGCCCTGATACTGGGTGACGTACGTGATCATGAAGGTGTTGGTGAAGAAGAACCCGGCCGAACCGATGGTGACGGCGGCGGCCGCGAACAGGATCTGCCGCCAGCACTGACGGATCACATCCTTCACCGGGTGCCGGGCGGTCTGGTGGCTGGCCTTGGCTTTGGCGAACTCCGGCGACTCGTGCACGCCGGAGCGGATCATCAGCCCGACCGTCATCAGCACGCCGCTGGCCAGGAACGGCAGACGCCAGCCCCAGGCCAGAAAGTCCTCAGGCTCCAGCGACGTCACCAGGCGGAATGCGATCAACGCCAGCAGCAACCCGGCGGGGCTGCCCAGTTGCGCGAACGAGGCATAGAACGTCTTGCGCCCGGCCGGCGCATGCTCGCTGGCCATCAGCACCGCCCCGCCCCACTCGCCGCCGACGGAAATGCCCTGGATGAGGCGAAGCACGATCAGGCCCGCGGGCGCCCAGATGCCGACGCTGGCATAGCTGGGCAACAGGCCGATGCCGGTGGTCGCCAACCCCATCAGGGCCATGGTCACCAGCAGCATTTTCTTGCGTCCGAGGCGGTCGCCCAGATGGCCGAACACCATGCCGGCCATGGGGCGGGCGATGAAGCCGACGGCGAAGCTGCCGAACGCGGCGAGCGTGCTGGTCACCGGATCGCCGCTGGGGAAAAACACCTGTCCGAGCACCAGGGCGGCGGCCGTGGCGTAGATGTAGAAATCGTAGAACTCGATGGTCGTGCCGATGAAGGCAGCGGCGGCGGCACGGCGCGGCTGAGCGGTGGTGTGCATGCAAGAACCCTGTGTATTTATAGTTTTGGGCAGGTGTCGAAGCGGCTGGCGGTGGCGCTCTGTGGCGCTTGTGGGCTTTATCGCTTCCGTGAAAGGATTAGTCAATTTTCAAAAACTTATCCTTACTATTAGCCTTGCTACTACATGGAGCGTGCATGACCTCGACTTCCACCCCTTGGGCGGGCCGCCGCTTTCTCAACGACCGCCTCGACTGGAACCTGTTGCGCACCTATTTGGTGATCGGCCAGGAAGGCAGCATGAGCCGCGCCGCCGCCCGGCTGCACATCACCCAGTCGGCGGTCAGCCAGGCGCTTAAACGGCTCGAAGAGCAATTGGATTGCGTGTTGATCGCCCGCAGCGGTCGGCGGTTCGACCTGACGGAAACCGGGGAAGAAGTCTTGCGCATCGCCGCCGACATCTACGGCGACATTTCACGGTTGGGGACGGTGGTGGAGAATCGCCACGACGACGTGGTCGGCAAGATCCGCATCCTCACCGTCAGTGGTGTGCAGGCGCGGCATTACGATGACTTCCTCGCCGATTTCCATGAAACCCACCCGAAAATCGAGCTGGAAGTCGAAGTGATGGGCAGCTCGGACATCATCAGTTCTCTGCTGCAGAAAACCGCCACGGTGGGCGTCGGCCTGTGTCGCTTGCCGCAGCCGCGGCTTGAGCAGCGGGTGCTGTTCCGCGAGCGTTACGCGTACTTTTGCGGGCAACGGCATCGACTTTTCGGACAGGAGAATCTGACCCTTCAGCAGCTTGCGGCGGAACACTTCGTCAGCTTCACCAGCGACCAGCTCGGCGGCAACCTTTCACCCCTGACACTGTTCCGTGACCAGCAGGGCTTCACCGGCAAGATCGTTGCCTCATCCACCAGTTTCGAAGAGATTTACCGCTTGATCTGCGCAGGGTTCGGCATTGGTTGCCTGCCGGTTCACCTGGTGCGGCGGGACGTCGAGCAAGGTCTGCTCTGGCGTTTGCCGCCGGAAGAGGGGGTGGTGGATTTCGATATACAGCTACTGTGGAACCGCGAGCAGAAGATGACCCAGGCCGAGACCGTGTTCCTCGACAGCTTCCAGCACATGCTCAGCCTGCGTGAGCCTGTGCTGTAAGCCTTTGCCGGCTCAGACGTGAGGATCGCCCTGGGGCTTGGTCGGCGCGGCGTACTGCGGCTTGAGGTGGCCGTCCTGATCGAGCAGCCAGGCATCCATGATCTGCCGCACCACGGGACCTGCGACCCGACCGCCCGCCTCTCCGTTCTCGATCATCACTGAGATCACGATCTGCGGATGCTCCGCCGGGGCGAAGCCGACGAACAAGGCGTTGTCGCGGTGACGTTCCAAAGTCTTCTCGCGGTTGTAGCGCTCGCCCTGCTTGATCGCCACCACCTGCGCCGTGCCGCTCTTGCCGGCGATGCGGTACTGCGCGCCGGCCGCCGCCGCACGGGCGATGCCGCGGGCATCGTGCATCACCATCTGCATGCCGTGGTTGACCTGTTCCCAGTCACGCGGATCCTTGAGCCGGATGTTCGGCATCGGGTGTTCGTCCACCGGCGCGACACCGTCGACCGTCTTGGCCAGGCGCGGGCGGTTCCACACGCCTTTGTTGGCGATCAGCGCCGTGGCCTGGGCCAGTTGCAACGGCGTGACCTGCATGTAGCCCTGGCCGATGCCGAGAATCACCGTCTCACCCGGGAACCAGGCCTGACGGCGGGTGGCGCGCTTCCAGGCCTGGGAAGGCATCAGGCCCGGCGACTCCTCGAACATGTCCAGCGAGACCTTCTCGCCAAGGCCGAACATCGCCATGTAATCGTGCAGGCGGTCGATGCCGAGCTTGTGCGCCAGGTCATAGAAGTAAGTGTCGTTGGAGCGCATGATCGCGGCATCCATGTCCACCCAGCCGTCGCCGCTGTGGTTCCAGTTGCGGTACTTGTGATCGTAGTCAGGCAGTTGGTAGTAACCGGGATCGAAGACCCGGGTCTGCGGCGTCACGATGCCAGCATCGAGCCCGGCGATGGCCACTTCCGGCTTGATGGTCGAGCCCGGCGCATAGAGGCCCCGCAGCACGCGGTTGAACAGCGGCCGGTCGATGGAGTCGCGCAGCGCCGAGTACTCTTTGGAGCTGATGCCCGTCACGAACAGGTTCGGGTCGAAGCTGGGGTTGCTGACCATGGCCAGCACCTCACCGGTGGCCGGATCCAGCGCCACCACCGAACCGCGCCGGTCCCCCAAAGCCGCTTCGGCCGCTTCCTGGAGCTTGACGTCCAGACTCAGGACGATGTTCTTGCCCGGCACCGGATCGGTATGCTTGAGCACACGCAGGACACGGCCTTGGGCGTTGGTCTCGACTTCCTCATAACCGACGTGGCCATGCAGCTGCGCCTCGTAGAAGCGCTCGATGCCGGTCTTACCGATGGACTGGGTGCCGCGGTATTCCACGGAATCGAGGGTCTTGGATTCTTTTTCGTTGATTCGACCGACATAGCCGATGGAATGGGCAAAGTGCGCACCCAGCGGGTAGTGACGGACGAACTGCGGTTCGACATCCAGGCCCGGCAAGCGGAACTCGTTCACCGCCAGTACGGCGATCTGTTCCTCTGTCAGCTCGTAGAACAACGTCACCGGCGTGAACGGGTGGCGTGACTGCTTCATGGCCTTGTCGAACACCGTGCGGTCTTCGGCGGGGAGGTGCAGGAGCTCGATGACCTCGTCCAGTTCCTGGCTGACGTTGGTGGCGCGTTCCCGGGTGATGGTCAAGTTGTAGCTGGGGCGGTTGTCGGCCAGCAGTACGCCGTTGCGGTCATAGATCAGGCCGCGGGTCGGCGGGATCGGCAAGACGTGTACGCGGTTGTTTTCCGAGATGGTCGAGTGGTAGTCGAACTCCACCACCTGCAGGATGTACAGGCGCACCACCAGTGCGCAACTGATCGCAAAGACAAACAACGCGCAGGCGATCAGCCGTTTGTTGACCAGGCGCGTCTCTTTCTCGTGATCCTTGATCGGAATGGGTTCGGGCATTTCTGCAGCCACTCTTTGACAAAATGAGCGCCGATCCATGGGCGTGACATCAGTCCGTTAAAAAACGAGCTGCACCATACCAAAAACTGCCGGGTCACTTCAGAAGGAATTCCTTCAACGGTGGTGCCGGTGCGACGGCTGGATGCGTCCAGAAACTTTCCTGCGGGCAAAACAAAACCCCAACCGCTTTCGCAGTTGGGGTTCCGGAATTTAATCTTGACGATGACCTACTCTCACATGGGGAAACCCCACACTACCATCGGCGATGCATCGTTTCACTTCTGAGTTCGGGATGGGATCAGG
>NZ_NEIU01000018.1:0-136404 GCF_002113595.1 Pseudomonas sp. B3(2017) | reverse complement strand
GTTGGGGGGGCTGGCGGCCGCCGCCAGCCCCCCCAACCCCGCGACGAGACCTGCCGAGTCGAACGCCAACTGCGTGCCGAAACGGGCCACCTCCACCTCGCGCTTCGCGGTCGCCAATTGGTAGATGTCAAAACCCACGTTGGCCAGCCCCAGCAGCGATCCCACCCCTTCATCGGCGACGTGGCCCAGCGCTTCGCCGACCAGCGGGGCACAGGTGCGGGCAATGACCGGCTCCTGGTTGATGGCAGTGGCATACAGTCTCATCAGTCCGGCCGCATCCACGGCCAGGCCATGGGCGAGCTGCGCATAATTCACGTAGCCGTGCAGGCGCACCGCCAAGGTCAGCGTGCGGTCATCCCCTTCACGCTCACGCAAGGCCATCATCAGCGACTGGAGCGCGAAGCCGGCGTTGAGCGTATGGACCGCCCCCGCCTCGACAGACCCCGACGGCAGCGCCGCCCCTTGGGGTTTGCGCACCAGCGTCGAGAATCGCTCGGTCAGCCACTGCCTGATGCGCAGCAACCGGTGATCCTTGCTGGCGACCTGCACCACATGGGTCGCGTCCAGAGGATCGACCAAGGTTATCCGGTAGGCGCTGTCAGGCGTGACTTCAAGCGTTTCGAACAACGGCACCCAAGGTCTGGGCGAGGCGTGCAACGCCTGCAGCCCCACCGTCGCATCGGCGATCTGCCGGGCCCACCAGCGGCTGTCCAGATCCAGCAGGCTACGTCCCAGATGGGCATTGTCGCTCAGTGACCGGCCACGGGCACTGGCCACCCGCCGGCGGATCGGAAGGGCCGAGGGCTGCCCCGGCAAAGTGTCGGACTCCAGCAGGTGCGCCAGCCGCAACCCGGCGGAGAGCGGCAAGGCGGACACCCGCTCGCCCTGAAGCTCGATCACATCGAACATCGGACGGCCGGGCTCACCGAATGCGGCGTAGTGGCCGGCCATGCCTGCGCCGACGAAGAAATCCTCCAGCGCCTGCTGGAACGCGGCGGGCTCCTTGAATCCGAACAGACCGAAGTTGGGATCGAAGAAATGCAGCGTGGCACCGCCGGCATCCGCAGCCGTCTTCGCCACGAGCAGCACGTGATTGTCGGAGATGAGCATCAGGCCGAGGCGGTCGCCGGAGGCCTCCAGCCTGGTGCGGATCCCGCTCAGGTCCGTCCGCGCCGCAGGCCTGCCCACCTCGCTCAACGGTACATCGCGCAGCGTCTCCAGTCCGTTCAGAAAGGCGATGGAATCACTCTGCTCAGGCTCCAGGACCGCCAGGTAAAAACGCTCGCGCAGACGCCGGGAGGCCTGCTCACCCTGCGCCAAAGCGGCCCCCATCACCAAGGACAACGGATAGCAGCGCCCTGCGAGGTCGTCCCCCGAACCTTGCAGCAGCAGATCCTGCGGCACCAGCTTGACGCTGGCCGCGTCGAAGCGCTGCAGCACCTGTTCCACGCGCTCCTGCACCTGGATCCGGTGTTCCAGCGTGGCAAGCTGTCGGATCTGCGCCACATGACGCCCCCATTGGAACGGAGTGTGCGCATTGAGCATCACGCTCTTCATCAGGTCCAGCGCCCTGCCGGAGGAGAGCACCGGTTCATCGGCGACACTGGCCAGCCCCTCCAGGAAACCGGGTGGACGGCGCTTGAACAGATGCCGTTCGAGGGCGGCGTAACGATTGGAGCTTCCCCGTTCGCCGATGCTGTTGGCCAGGTTGTCCAGCTCGCTGTGCAACTGCACCAGACGCCGGTTGTCCAGCGAGTCCGCGCCCAGCAGAGCGCCCAACGCCAGACGCTGCACCGGGTCGGCCTGCACAACGTGCAGGGTGCCTTTGGCGAGCATGCCCAAGACTTCGTCCACCCCTGCGCCTGCGATTCCGGTTTCACCCGCAAAGGCCGGCGGGAGGACATCCAGCGGCTGCGCCTTGATGGCCTGCCGATCCTCGAAGCGCAGCGGCAGCGGCTTGTCGAACCTGACCTCACCGTCCAGACCGCTGCGCATGGCCTGCACCAACGGTTCTCCCAAGGCGTCGACCAGCCGTTGCAGGACACCGCTCAGGAGCACCGCCCGTCCTTCGATCACGGGCCAGCCGGACTGGAACTCGACCGTCGAATGCTTGAGCAACTGGGCGATGTCGCCGCCGTAACGGATGGCATACCGACCGTCCCGCCAATGGGCCTGTTCGTCGCTGACCCACTTCAACGAATCGGTTCCGTTGTCCTTCCAGGAATGATCCTGTTCTTCTTCCGTCATGCGGTTGACCGTCGCCGAAGGGACGATGACCAGGTCGTTGCCCAGCGCCGCAGCGCCCTGCGGCGTGAAATGCCGCTTCTGGTAGTTGCGCATGCCGTCACGCATGGCGGCAGGCCCTGTCAGGTAGATGGTGCCCTCGCTTTGCGGGCGAATGCCGTCACGGAAGTAACCGGCAGCGGCGTCGGCCAGCAAACCGGCGAAGATTTCCTCTTCCATCGGCAGTTCGGGCAACGGCCCCAACGCCTGCTCAACGGTCTCGTGCGCAAGCGACACCATGCTCTCGTTGTCGCTGAACGCCACCCCTCGCTCCCGGGCCAGCTTCGCTGCGCCATCGACGACGGCATAGCTCAGGCGCATGCGTTCCAGCACCGCCTCGATCATCCCGGCACCGGGGTGAGCCATGAGGAAAGCATTGCTCAACGAATTGGACTCCGCGACAGCACGCAGTTCGAACGGTCTCGCCGACCGCTCTGCCGGTCGCCGAAAGACGTCTCCCAGCGACGGATGGCTGCTGGCGAACGCATCGAGGGCGGCCCTGGACTGTTCAGGGATACGTTCGAAGTAGGAGATGTAGCGGCCGCGAACGGCCTGCCGGCCTGGCATCCAGTCAGGGTTGCGGTCGAGCAACAGTTGCAAGGCCCCGAGCCGGGCATCGGCGCCCCAGCCGGTGATGTCGACCGCGCCGAGCCGCTCCGCCAGCGGCGGCAAGCCGTCGACATCCGCATAGCTGCCGCCCTCGCTGACCAGCGCATGCAGGCGCACGATGTCGGAGGCCGCCGCCAGGTTGCCGCGCAGGCGGATTTCCCGTTCGTAGAGGTGCTGCAGCGCCATCGGCGCCTCAAGGTCGCCAAGGTCGCGCAGCGTCAGGACGTCGTCCCCGAAGGCCGCGACGCTGAGCAGGTTTTGCGTGATCCGTTCCCGCAACGCATCGGCATCCTGGCCATAGGCACGCACCAGAAGATCGATCCTGGCGTCATCCGCCGACCGGCCGGCGGCGACGGCCGCCTCGATATGGGCCTGCATCTGCTGCTTGAGCACGATCGCCCGCGCTTCATACAGCGTCGCCAGTTCATCCGCTGTGACGCTTCGGCCGTCCACCTGCGCAAGGGCATCGGCCTTCGCGGCCTCGACGATCAGCTTGTTGGTGTGGTGGGCCAGCAGCGCATCGCTGTCGTACCAGAGATTGAGGACATGGCCGGTGCCGGCCATCACCCGTTTCCAGAGATTGAGGTAATCGCGCTGAATCTCGCCGACGCCCCCGCCGAGCCAGACGAAATGTATGATCTTCGGCACTTCGGTGGCTGGCGTTCGCAGTTGTTCTAGGCTGCGCTGTACGCGGGTCTCATAGTCGGCGATCTTTTCGCAGATCGGCGTCAATCCGTCCGCCGGCCCCTTTCCGGCACCGGTCTGACGCATCGGTTCCAGTGTTTGTCTCAGCAGCGCCAGCGGCTCCTGCAACCTGTGCAACTCAAGCTTTGCGATACAGGCGAAGTAGTAACGCAACACCGCGTCGTGTTCCTGACTGCCCTTGAATGGGCTCAATGCCTGTTCCAGCGCGCTCAACTTGAACAGTTCGATGAACTCACAGTACGCCTCATCCTTTTTGATTTTTGCATCCTGCATGGAATGTATGCCTCGACATCACTGATCATTTTTGAAGTACGCAGAAGTGCGTCCAACAGGAAACTACTCAGCGCAGGCCCCCGGCTCCATTGACAACGAATGCAATTCTTTTCAAAAACAGAACAACGAAACATGCTCAAACCAAATGATGCCGACAATGTTTATCGGCACTTTTCGAGCCTGTTCCGAGCACTCCTGTTTGCACCACAAAAAAGGCCGTGAAACTTTCCGTTTCACGGCCTTCCTTAATACAACGACACGTTTTTCACGTTGTCACGACGTTGGTTTTTCACCGTACCAACGCGGCGTGTAGACCCACTCCCCGCCTTCCGCACGGGGGAACGTGCACGTCGTTGAAGAGCCGATCAGCACCATGGTGCGCATGTCCACCTGATCCGGCGTCAGCGCACCCAGCGTGGTCGTGCGCAGGGTCTGGCCCGGACGGCCGATGTCGCGGCCCAGCACCACCGGCGTCTGCGGCGCGCGGTGCCGGGCGACGATCTCCAGCGCACGGCCCAGTTGCCAGGGACGTGCGCGGGAGATCGGGTTGTAGAACGCCAGGGCCAGGTCCGCTTCGGCGGCCAGGTCCAGACGCTTCTCGATGATCGACCACGGCTTGAGGTTGTCCGACAGCGACATCACGCAGAAGTCATGCCCCAACGGCGCGCCGGCCTGGGCAGCCGTCGCGAGGGACGCAGACACCCCCGGCAGGATTTCCAGCTCGACGCTGTGCCACGCCGGATCGTCCGACTCGTGCAACGCCTCAAGCACCGCCGCCGCCATGGCGAACACGCCCGGGTCGCCGGACGACACCACGATCACCGAACGCCCCTCGGCCGCCAGCCGGAACGCATGGCGGGCGCGCTGCATCTCTTCGCGGTTGTCGGTGCAGTGCTGGATCTGATCGTCGCGGAACGGGCCGGCCATGCGCACGTAGGTTTCGTAGCCGAGCACGTCGGTGGCCCGGGCCAGTTCGGCCTTCACCGCCGGCACCATCAGTTCGGCGGCGCCGGGGCCGAGGCCGATCACGGCCAGGCGTCCGCGCGGGCGGCCGATCCTGTCGACCGAAAGCGGCTGATCGGCCACGGCGATGGCAATGCGCGAGGACACTTCGATGACCTTCGCGCCTGGGACGGCCGCGCGGGCCAGCCCGGCGATGTCATTCGCGGCGGCGGCAAAACGCAGCGGCACACCCAGCTCCAGCGCGGTTTCACGCAATGCCGGATCCGTCATTCGGGTGTCGGCGGCGACCAGGCAGGCCAGCGACGGCAACGCCACATCGGCCGCCTGCAGCGCGGCGCGAATGTGCTGCGCACCTTCGGCACTCACCGCCACCGCGACGCTGCGCGGGTAGATCCGCAACTCATCGGCGCTCACCGCCTGCGCATCGCTGCCGACATGGATCGAACGCTGCGCCTGGGGATCCTGCGGCAACTGCGCTTGGTCCAGCCACGGCGCAGCGCCTTCGATGCGCACACGGTGCCCGGCCAACAGATCGGAGACAAAACGTTTACCCGACTCCAGGTCGCTCAGCACGTAGCCTTCCGGCGGATTGAGCAGGCAGGTGCCGAAGCGCAGCTCGCCGCTGGTGGTGATCGCCGCCGTGACCTGCAGGCCGGCCGCGATCTCCCTGGCCATGACGTTGACGCCGCCCAGGCCGCCCAGCAGCGGCACCACGGCGCTGCCGTCCTCGGCGACGGCCAGCACCGCCGGCTCAGCGCCCTTTTCCAGAAGGAGCGGGGCCAGGGTGCGGATGACGATGCCCGCCGCGCACAGGGCGACGATCGGCGTCCCCTGCGCGTACAGCTCACGCAAGGCGGCGCCGAATTCGGCGTAGGTGCGGTCGGCGCCGTCGACCCGTCCGGCCAGGCCCAGGACCTGCGCCGTCGGGTAGACCTGCTGAATGCGGCGGGCCGTGGCCAGGCTGCCCTGGCCGAGGATGACGATGGCTGGAGGCATGGGAGTCATCAGCCTTGCCACCGTTCGCCGGGAACGATGATCAGCGAGAAGTACGGCGACGACATCGGCTCGACCTCATCCAGCGGCACGATCTTCTGGTTGGCCATGGTCGCGCGCTCGACGTAGAGCGCACGCCCGGCCAGGCCGAGCTCGTCCAGCACCTGGCGCACCTTGGGGAAATTGCGTCCCAGCTTCATGACCACCGCCGCGTCGGCATCCGCCAGGCGCCGCTTCAGCTCTTCGTGCGGCAATACGCCGGAGAGCACCGACAGGCTCTGGTTGCGGTACACCAGCGGCGCGCCCAGCACCGAGGCGCCGCCGAGCATCGAGCAGACGCCCGGCACCACTTCGGCTTCGTAGCGGGCGGCGAGGCGGTCGTGCAGGTACATGTAGGAGCCGTAGAAGAACGGATCGCCTTCGCAGATCACCGCCACGTCGCGGCCGGCGTCCAGGTGCGCGGCCACCTCTTCGGCGGCGCCGTCGTAGAAGTCGCTGATCACCTGTTCATAGGACAGCGGCGCCGGCAGCGCTTCGGTGGTCACCGGGTAGACCAGCGGCAGCAGGTTCTGCGCGTCCTGCAGGTGCGCCTCGATGATGCCGAAGGCGTTGCCTTTCTTGCCCTTGGCCACGAAGTAGGCCACCACCGGCGACTCGCGCAGCAGGCGCAAGGCCTTCACGGTGATCAGCTCCGGGTCGCCGGGGCCCACGCCCAGGCCGATCAAGCGTCCTTGTGCCTGCATCATTCGATCTCCGTGGCGAGTGCGTTGACGGCGGCGGCGGCCATGGCGCTGCCGCCGAGGCGGCCCTGCATGATCACGAACGGCACGCCGCGGCTGTCGGCGGCCAGCGCGGCCTTGGATTCGGCAGCGCCGACGAAGCCCACCGGGAAGCCCAGGATCAACGCCGGTTTCGGGGCGCCGGCATCGATCATCTCCAGCAGGTAGAACAGGGCGGTCGGCGCGTTGCCGATCACCACCACGCTGCCTTCCAGGTGCTCGCGCCACAGCTCCAGCGCGACGGCGGAACGGGTGTTGCCCAGCTCGCGGGCCAGCGCCGGCACACGCTCGTCGCGCAGGGTGCAGATCACCGGGTTGTCCGCCGGCAGGCGTGCGCGGGTGATGCCCTCGGCCACCATGCGCGCATCGCACAGGATCGGCGCCCCGGCGGCCAGCGCATCGCGCCCGGCCTTGCCCGCGCCTTCGGAAAACTGCAGGCCGTCGACCGCCTCGACCATGCCGCAGGCGTGGATCACCCGCACCGCGAGTTTTTCGAGGTCGGCCGGAATGCGCGCCAGGTCGGCCTCGGCGCGGATGATCGCGAAGGAGTTGCGATAGATCTCCTGACCGTCGCGGATGTAATCAAGCATCAAGGGGGCTCCGTGAGCAGGCGGCGAGCAAGCTCGCGGCCGCGTCGATAGTGAGGTTTTGAGCGTGCAGCGCGCCGAAGCCGGGCAACGCCGCATCGCGCAGATAAAGGTCATAGTGGCCGGGGCCGACGGCCAGCAGCGTCGCCGGGGCACGGTGTGCGGCGGCGCAGGAACGCGGGCAGCCGGACAGGTGCACGGCCTGGGCCTGCGGCAGCAGCGCGGCCAGCCGGCGGGCGTCGGCCTTGGTGTCGGCCAGGCCTTTGCCGCAGCCGCTGGCGCCGGTGCAGGCGATCACGGCAGTGAGCGGATCGCGTGCCTGGGTGCGCAGACCCAATTGCTCAAGCCCGAGCAACACCTGCCCGGCGTCGGCCTCTTCGATGTTCGGCAGCAGCAGGCTTTGCCACGGGGTGAACCGCAGGCTGCCGTCGCCGAACCGTCGCGAAAGGTCCGCGACGCCACGCAGCATCGCCGGGTCGAGACGCCCCAGCGGCGGCACCGCGCCGACGTAGACCCGTCCCGGCACGTGCTGCCGGTGAACGCCGATGTGCAGCGCACCGTCAGCCTGCGGGCGCTGCCAGCCGTCGAGGGCCATGAGCGGCACGCGCGCCCCGAGCCGTTCGAGGAAGGCCGGCAGCGGCAGTTCATCCAGCAGATGGCGCATCCGCGTCTGCTCCGGGCGCGCCGACTCGAGGAACAACTCCAGCACCGCGACAATCAACTCATGGCCGTCCTCCAGCGCCACCGCCGCCGACGCAGGTTCCGTCGGGCAACCGGCCAGGCCGAAGGCCAACAACGCCTGCCCGTCGCGATCCCAGGCCGACAGCCACAGGTCATGCGGATGTTCGAGCATCGCCAGGGCTTCGCCGCCGTCCAGCTGCACGGCGAACTTGGCGCTCAGTTCATGAAAGCGCGGATGGCATTGCAGGGTTTCGAGGATCTGCTGCGCCAGCGGACGGGTGTCGAAACGCATCTGCCGGTCGATCCCGGCAGACGGGCTGAGCATCAGGTTGCGCACATCGTCGCCGGCGGCGGTGCGCGGCCCGAGCCCTGCGGCCAGCAGCTGGTCGATCAGGGCTGCGGAGCGGTCGCCGATCCCGCGGATCTGCAGGTTGGCGCGGTTGGTCGCCTCGATGACGCCGCCGGCGAAACGCTCGGCAGCCTCGGCCACCGCCTCGGCCCGATCCGACGTGACCGCCCCCCCGTCGAGCTTGATCCGGCAGATGCCGCCGTCCAGCGCCTGGACAATGCGCAGCAATCCCGGACAGGCCGAGGGGCGAAGGGCGGTGGACATCGGACGTTCGTTCAAGGGTTGACCGGCTGGGTGGGCACGTGGGCGGGCGAAAGGCTGCCATTATGCCTGCTTTGCCCGAGGCCATGAAAAGCCTGACGGTCGGAAACCCTCCACAAGACTGCACGGCACGCCCGAGGAGCGGCTACAGCTCGTAATCCTTGAACCCGAACGACAGTTTTTCCATGGCCTTTGCCACGCTCGGCCGTCGGGCCTCCATGACCCTGCGCGAGATCACCACCCGCCGGGCCCGGATGTCCAGCTGGGTCATGGCCTGCGAGATGTCCCAGAACAGATAGCGGGTGTTCAGGCTGGATTTGATGAACCGCACATGGGTGACGACCAGTTCCATGTCGCCGGCCGCGTTGTAGCTGACCGGCACGATCTTCAGGTCGAAGGCCTTCCCGCTGAGCCCTTTGGTCGCCTCCAGCAGATCGGCCCTGCGCTCGAGCGAGGTCAGCCCGGCCTCCACGCCGGCCACCTGGGCACGGGACAGCAGCGCGGTGGCGACCCTGATCCACGCCTGCTTCACGCTGCCGGAAAACTGCGGCTGAACGTATTCCACGGACGGCTGGTCACGGTTCCAGCCATGGGACCACAAAAGATCGGCGCAATAGTCGATCCACCGACCCGGCTGGGTACTGCTGTTGTAGACGCGGTCGGCCTCTCTCTTGGCCAGATAGGTGCAATCGCGCGCAAAACCATAGTCCGCCATCGGCTGCCCCCGGACACCGGTGAGCAAGACATCGCCCACCAGCGTCGCTTCATGCCCGAACGACCCTGTTCCTTCATTCATTTCCCTATTCCTTGCTGCCAACCCTGGCATGCCTGTTTGTTTAGGCTGCACCCTAGCAAACGCCCCGGGCAGGACAACCGGCTTTCCACGACATGAAGTTTCAGCGGCAACCGGCCGGCGCCAGACGCCGTCAGCCGCGTTATCATGCCGCCTTGACCCATAACCCCGGATTGAGGAGCGGCATGGCGCCCTGGCTGACAGTGGTAGGTATCGGAGAGGACGGCTTCAAGGGACTGGGCAGGAATGCCCGGCGCGCCCTGATGGCCGCCTCGCGGATCGTCGGCGGCCAGCGCCAGCTGGATCTGCTGCCGGTGTGCATCCGTGGCGAGCGCCAGCTGTGGCCGAGCCCGTTTTCGCTGGCGCCGGTGCTGGAGCGCCGGGGCGAGGCGGTGTGCGTGCTGGCCAGCGGCGATCCGATGTTCTACGGCGTCGGCGCCAGCCTGGCCCGTCAGGTGCCGGGCGACGAGATGAGCGTCCTGCCGGCGCCGTCCTCCTGCTCGCTGGCCGCCGCACGGCTCGGTTGGCCGTTGCAGGACGTGGTGACGCTGTCCCTGGTCGCCCGCCCCCTGGCGGCGCTCAACGCGCAGCTGTCCAATGGCGTGCGCCTGTTGCTGTTGAGCAACGACGCCCAGAGCCCGGCGGCGGTCGCGGCGCTGCTGCGCGAGCGCGGGTTCGGCCCGAGCCGCCTCACGGTGCTCGAACATCTGGGCGGCAACGCCGAGCGCCGCATCGACGGCACCGCCGACGACTGGAACGACCCGGTCGTCGCCGACCTCAACGTGATCGCCCTCCAATGCCTGGCCGACACCGGCACCCCGCGCCTGTCACGCCTGGCCGGGCTGCCGGACTCGGCGTTCCGCCACGACGGCCAGTTGACCAAGCGCGACGTGCGCGCCGTCACCCTCGCCCGCCTCGCGCCGTGCCCCGGCGAGCTGCTGTGGGACGTCGGCGCCGGCAGCGGCTCCATCGGCATCGAATGGATGCGCGCCCATCCCAGTTGCCGGGCGCTGGCCATCGAGGCCGACGAGGGCCGCCAGCAACTGATCGAACACAACCGCGACGCCTTGGGCGTGCCCGGCCTGCAACTGGTTCGCGGCCGCGCGCCCGAGGCGCTCGCAGGCCTTGAACGTCCGGACGCAGTGTTCATCGGCGGCGGCGTCACCCGCGAGAACGTCTTCGAAACCTGCTGGGCGCAGCTCAAGCCCGGCGGTCGGCTGGTGGCCAACGCGGTGACCCTGCAGAGCGAGACCGCGCTGATGCACTGGCGCGAACGCCACGGCGGCGAACTGACCCGCCTCCACGTCGCCCAGGCGCAGCCGCTGGGCGGTTTCGACACTTGGCGCCAGGCGCTGCCGATCACCCTGCTGGAACTGGTCAAACCCCTCGATGCGTGACGAAACCGCCGAACAACCCGCCCCCCTGCGCAGCGGCCTGACCACCGGCAGCTGTGCCACCGCCACCAGCCTCGCCGCCGCGCGGCTGCTGCTCGGCGGCGCCCCGGCGGACGCGGTGCAGATCACCCTGCCCAAGGGCAAGCAGGTGCAGATGCGCCTGGAGTTCTGCCGCTTGACCGGCGACGGCGCCGAGGCCGGCACGATCAAGGACGCCGGCGACGACCCCGACGTGACCCACGGCGCCCTGCTCTACTCGCAGGTGCGGCTGAGCGCTGAACCCGGGATCCGCTTCAACGCCGGCAAAGGGGTCGGCACCGTGACCCGGCCGGGGCTGGTGCTGGCCGTCGGCGAGCCGGCGATCAACCCGGTGCCGCGCAAGATGATCAGCGACCACCTGACCCTGCTCGCCGAAGAGACCGGCTATGGCGGCGGCTTCGACGTCACCGTCAACGTCGAGGGCGGCGAGGCCCTGGCGCTGAAGACCATGAACCCGCGCCTGGGCATCCTCGGCGGGCTGTCGATCCTCGGCACCAGCGGCATCGTCCGGCCGTTCTCCTGCGCGGCCTACATCGCCTCGATCCATCAGGGCATCGACGTCGCCAAGACCAACGGCTACCTGCACATCGCCGCCTGCACCGGCAACGCCAGCGAGGACACCATGCGCCGGGTCTACGGCCTGCCGGAAATCGCCCTGATCGAAATGGGCGACTTCGTCGGCGCGGTGCTCAAACACCTGCGCAAAGTGCCTGTGGACAAGCTCAGCCTGTGCGGCGGCTTCGGCAAGATCAGCAAACTGGCGGCCGGACACATGGACCTGCATTCGCGCCATTCGAGCATCGACCTGCCGCAACTGGCCGGTTGGGCGGCAGCGGTGGGCGCCGATGCGGCCTTGCAGCAACGCATCCGCGAAGCCAACACCAGCCAGCAGGCGTTGGCGATGGCCAGCGCGGCGGGCATCGCCCTCGGCGACGAGGTCTGCCGCCACGCGCTGGAGTTCGCCCGCAGCGTGGTGCCGGCGCAGGTGCAGGTCGAAGTCTTCGCGATCGACCGCCAAGGCGGCATCGTCGGCCATGCGGGAGCGTTTCGATGAAGCGGATCCTGTTGCTCGGCGGCGTCACCGAAGCGCTGGCCATCGCCCGCACCCTGGGGCCGCAACATATCTACAGCCTGGCCGGCATCGGCCGGGTGCCAACCGACCTGACTTGCCGGGTGCGCACCGGCGGCTACGGCGGCGCCGAAGGCCTGGCGCAGTTCATCCGCGACGAGGGCATCGGCCTGCTGCTCGACGCCACCCACCCCTACGCCGCGCAGATCAGCCACAACGCGGCGAGCGCTGCGCAACGGACGGGCATCCCCTGCTGGGCCCTGCGTCGTCCCGCGTGGCAAGCCGAGCCCGGCGACGACTGGCGCGAAGTGGCCGACTGGGCCGAGCTGGTCAAGGCGCTCGAACCCTTCCGCCGCCCGCTGTTCACCCTGGGCCGCGAACCCTTGCAGCACCTGGACGAAATCCCAGCGCACCAGTTCTGGACCCTGCGCGCCCTCGACGTCTACCCCGGCAACGAACGCTGCGAAGTCATCGGCGCCCGTGGGCCGTTCCTGATCGAGGACGAACGGGCGCTGTTCGAGCGGCGGCGGATCGACGTGCTGATCAGCAAGAACAGCGGCAGCGCGGCGACCGAGCCGAAGCTGGCGGTGGCGCGGGAACGTGGGGTGCCGGTGATTGTGTTGGGGCGGCCGGTGTTGCCGGAGGTGGATCGGGTGTTTTTGACGCTTGAAGATACACTTGCCGCATTGGAGACAGGTCGCTGATGAGGCAAGATCCACGCCTTGCATGATAAGTAACCTATTTGTTACCTTCAGGGCCGTCTGTGATCTCACTCGAAGAATATCTACAAGAAAACGATTCAAGCCCTTTTGGCCGGTGGCTTGCCACTCTGAATGCGCAGGCCGCAGCCAAGGTCTCGACTGCCTTGGTTCGATTGGAGATGGGCAACACTTCCAATATCAAGTGGTTAGATGGTCTTGGCGAATACAGAATCAACTGGGGGCCGGGGTACAGGATCTATCTGACGCAAGAAGGAAAACGTCTGATCATTCTTTTCGGTGGAGGGGACAAGTCCACTCAGAAAAAGGACATCAAACAAGCGAAAGCGCTGATAGCGGAATTTCGAACCCGAAAGAAAGCTGAACAGAACCGGAGGTGATGTGATGGTTCTCACTCGAAGCTACAAACATTCAATTGCCGAACGCGCCCAGCGTGACCCGGAGTTTGCTCAGGCACTGCTTGACGAGGCTGCGACGCTGTTCCTGAATGGCGAACCCGAAATGGCCAGAATCATACTGCGCGACCTCGTGAACGCGACCGTAGGTTTCGAAGAACTCGCAAGAGAGACTGAAAAGCCAAGTAAAAGCCTGCATCGCATGCTGTCCGCCAAAGGCAATCCGAGCATGGACAATCTGGCGAAAATCTTTTCAGTAATTCGCGCTACGCTTGGTGTAGATATGGAAGTTCATGCGGTACCGGCGAACTGAGCGAAAGACTGATGGATTTGCTGCGACACCAAACCGCACGACGCTTTTTTACTTATCGGCCCTGATCAGGCTAAATAGCCGCGCCTGATCGCCCACCCGACGGATCCGTCCCATGAACCGACACCGGCTTGCCATTGCCTGGATCGCCTGCTTCGCAGTGCTGTTCAACATGCTCGCCATGCCGTTGACGGGTTCGATGGCCCAGGCGGCGCAGTCGCCGGCCGAACAGTTGCTGTGGAGCAGTTTCTGCACCGGCAGCGGGACGAAGATGGTGGCGGTGTCCATCGGCACCGTCGACCAGAAGGCGCCCCAGGGCGGCGACGACCATTCCACCATGCAGCATTGCTGGTGCTGCTCAGGCGCAGCGCCGGTGCTGGCGTTGCCCGGGCATACGCCGCAGCTGTATTTCGCCCGTTACGAAAGCAACCGCAGCGTGGCGCCCGTCACCCTGCAGACGCCTTCACCGCGCCAGCAATGGCCCAACCTCAATCCCCGCGCTTCCCCTCTGGCTTGATTTGTTGCCGCATTTGACTTGCGTTTCAAATCGATCTGGAGAACCGTCATGCTGAACAAAATCATCGTCCTGGCCGCGCTGCTGTTGCCTGCGTGCTTCGCCCATGCCCACGAATACAAGGCCGGCGAGCTGGAAATCGCCCACCCGTGGTCGCAGGAACTGCCGCCCAACGCCCCGACCGTCGCCGCCTATTTCGTGATCCACAATGCCGGCAAGACCGACGACCGCCTGCTCGGCGTCGATTCCCCGATCGCCCCCAAGGCCGAACTGCACGAGCATGTGATGCAGGGCGACCTGATGAAGATGCAGCAGGTGCCGAACGTGGCGATCCCGGCCGGCGGCAACGTGACCTTCGCGCCGATGGCGTACCACGTGATGCTGATGAACCCCAGCGACCGCAGCCTGCTCAGCGACGGCAAGCGCTTCCCGCTGACCCTGCACTTCGAGAAAGCCGGTGACGTGACCGTCGAAGTCGCCGTGCAGAAGGAAGCGCCGCAGGCCATGGCGGCCCACGCGCACGCCCAGTAACCGCAACGGCAGACGCCGGCCATGCGCCCGCTGAGCGCCAGGCCCTTCCAGCAACGCCGTCAGGCCAGAGACCTGACCCGCGGCAGCTGGATCGCCCTGTTCGCCATGTTGATGATCTTCATCGGCCCGCTGGTTTCCCAGTCGATGCCGATGGACTCGCACGCCTCCATGAACATGCCGATGAGCATGGACATGGGCATGGGCATGGATCACGCCGCGCCGGACGCGCAACCGGCCGCCGAGCACTGCCCGCCGCAATCGTCCCGCCACGTGATGTGGGAGAAGTGCGGTTACTGCAGCCTGCTGTTCAACTGCCCGGCGCTGACCGGCGGCGGCAGCTTCGCCACGTTCAGCATCCCGCTGGCCACCACCTTCACGCCACCCTCCCCGCGCCTGGGCCATCCCCGGCAGACCTTCTTCCCCGGCGCCCGCACCCGCGCCCCGCCCGTCGCAGCGTAGACACCCACCTCTGATTGCACACGGTCAAGAAGACAGCCCAGGCTGCCGCCCGTGTCGTTTACGACTGTCCGATGGAAATTGTCATGTCCAGGTTTTCCGCTGTCCCGCGTTTGAGCCCTGCCCGAACGTCCTTTGCCCTGACCGAATTCCGCGTTCGTTTCAGGCATGCCACCGCCGTCCTTTGCGGCGTCCTGCTGTCCCCGCTGGCATTGGCCGATGAACACGCCGGCCACACCGCCGCAAATGAAGAATTGAGCCCGACGGTGATCACCGCCCTGGCCCCGAGCTCGCCGCTGACCGTCGTCACCAACCCCAAGGATCCGCGCCAGCCGGTGCCGGCCAGCGACGGCGGCGACTACCTCAAGACCATCCCCGGCTTCGCCCTGGTGCGCAACGGCGGCACCAACGGCGACCCGGTGCTGCGCGGCATGTTCGGTTCGCGCCTGAACATCCTCACCAACGGCAGCGTGATGCTCGGCGCCTGCCCCGGCCGGATGGACGCACCGACCTCGTACATCTCCCCCGAGACCTACGACAAGCTCACCGTGATCAAGGGCCCGCAGACCGTGCTCTACGGCCCCGGCGCCTCGGCCGGCACGATCCTGTTCGACCGCGAGCCGGAGCGCTTCGGCGAGCTCGGCACCCGGGTCAACGCCAGTGTGCTGGCGGGCTCCAACGGGCGCTTCGACAAAGTGGTGGATGCCGCCGCCGGCGGCTCGCTGGGCTACGTGCGGGTGATCGGCAACACCGCCCACTCCGACGATTACCGCGACGGCAACAACGACACCGTCGCCTCGCGCTACGACAAGTGGAACGGCGATGTGGCGCTGGGCTGGACGCCGGACGCCGACACCCTGCTGGAACTGACCGCCGGCCGCGGCGACGGCGACGCGCGCTACGCCGGGCGCGGCATGGACGGCTCGCAGTTCCTGCGCGAAAGCCTGGGCCTGCGTTTCGAGAAGTCCGACATCACCGACGTGCTGGAGAAACTGGAGGCGCAGGTCTACTACAACTACGCCGACCACGTGATGGACAACTACACCCTGCGCACGCCGTCCGGCACCGGGATGATGGCCGGGCCGATGGCCTCCAACGTCGACCGGCGCACCCTCGGCGCACGGATCAAGGCGACCTGGCGCTGGGCCGACATTCAGTTGGTCACCGGCCTCGACGCGCAGACCGACGAGCACCGCCAGCGCGCCGCCATGGGCATCGACGCCTACAAGGACGTGCCGCGCAACAAGGACGCCGATTTCCACAACTACGGCGTGTTCAGCGAACTGACCTGGTACGCCGCCGACCGCGACCGGCTGATCACCGGCGCCCGGGTGGACCGCGCCTCGGCCAAGGATTACCGCCAGCGCATCGGCTCGGGCATGATGTCGCGCCCCAACCCGACCGCCGACGACACCCGCGCCGACACCCTGCCCAGCGGCTTCGTGCGTTACGAGCATGACCTGGCCGACACCCCGGCCACGCTGTATGCGGGCCTGGGCCACGCCCAGCGCTTCCCGGACTACTGGGAGCTGTTCTCGCCCAAGTCCGGCCCGGCCGGTTCGCTGAACGCGTTCGATTCGATCAAGCCGGAAAAGACCACCCAGCTCGACTTCGGCGTGAACTACAAGAGCGCCGACCTCGACGCCTGGGCCTCGGGCTACATCGGCCAGGTGCGCGACTACATCCTGTTCGACTACACGGGCATGGCCTCCCGCGCCGAGAACATCGACGCCCGGATCATGGGCGGCGAGCTCGGGGCCGCCTACCGGCTCACCGAAAACTGGAAAGCCGACGCGACCCTGGCCTACGCCTGGGGCAAGAACAGCAGCGACGGCACGGCATTGCCGCAGATGCCGCCGCTGGACGCGCGGTTCGGCCTGACCTACAGCGAAGACGACTGGAGCGCCGGCGCCCTGTGGCGGGTGGTGGCCGCGCAGAACCGCATCGACCAGAACAAAGGCAACGTGGTCGGCAAGGACTACGACAAGAGTTCGGGCTTCGGCGTGTTCTCGCTCAACGGTGCCTATCGGATCAACCGGCACTGGAAGGTCAGCACCGGCGTCGACAACCTGTTCGGCAAGGCTTACGCCGAACACCTGAACCTGGCGGGCAACGCCGGGTTCGGCTACCCGGCCAACGACCCGCAAGCGATCAAGGAGCCGGGGCGCACGCTCTGGACCAAGGTGGACATGAGTTTCTAAAGCATCGCGGGTACGTCCGCCCTCCCTGTGGGAGCGGGCTTGCCCGCGAAAGCGGTGCATCAGCCGGCCACGATGCCGACTGTGCCGCCGTCTTCGCGGGCAAGCCCGCTCCCACAAGGGATGCGGCGGTCAAGCCTGAATGAACAACTAAAAGATCCAAGCCAAGCGGAGCACACGTGATGAAACAGCCCAAACCGAATTTCTACAACCTGGCCTGGCGCTGGCATTTCTATGCCGGTCTGTTCGTCGCGCCATTCATGGTGATGCTGGCCCTGACCGGCATTATTTACCTGTTCAAGCCGCAGCTCGACTCGCTGATGTACGGCAGTCTGCTCAACGTCCCGGCCGGGCACCACACCGTGCCGGCCGATGACCTGCTGCAAAGGGTCAAGGGCGCTTACCCGCAAGGCCAGGTCACCCAGTACCTGCCGCCGGCGACCGCCGGACGCAGCGCGCAGTTCGTGGTCAAGGACGCCGGCCACGAACTGAACGTGTTCGTCGATCCGTACCACGGCGACATCCTCGGCGAGCAGGACGCCAAGCAGAACCTGCAGGCCGTCGCCCGGGCGATCCACGGCGAGCTGATGATCGGCACCGTCGGCGACCGGCTCATCGAGCTCGCCGCCGGCTGGGGCGTGGTACTGGTGGTGTCCGGGGTGTTCCTGTGGTGGCCGCGGGGCCAGGCCGCCGGGATCCTGTGGCCGCGCCTGAGCAGCCGCGGCCGCCTGCTGTGGCGCGACCTGCATGCGGTCACCGGGTTCTGGGGCGCCGCGCTGCTGCTGGTGATGCTGCTCAGCGGCATGACCTGGACCGGTTTCTGGGGCAAGCAGTACGCCCAGGTGTGGAACGTGTTCCCGGCGGCGATGTGGGACAACGTGCCGACCTCCGACGTCGAGGCCCGCAGCCTCAACACGGCCGCCCGCCAGACCGTGCCGTGGGCCATGGAGAACACGCCGATGCCGATGTCCGGCGACCACGCCGAACACATGGCCCACGGCGGCATGCAGCACGGCCCGGCGGCCCCGGCCGTCAGCCTGCAAGCGGTGCAGGACATCGCCAAGCAGCGCAACGTCGAGCCGGGCTACAGCATCACCCTGCCGACCACCGCCACCGGCGTGTTCACCGTCGCCGTGTTCGCCGACGACCCGCGCAACGACGCCACCCTGCACATCGACCAGTACACCGGCAAGGTGCTCGCCGACGTGCGCTTCGAGCACTACGGCGCCGTCGCCCGGGCCACGGAGATCGGCGTGATGCTGCACGAAGGCAAGATGTTCGGCACCTTCAACCAGATCGTCGTGCTGCTGATCTGCCTGATGATCCTGCTCAGCGCGGTCAGCGGCGTGGTGATCTGGTGGAAGCGCCGCCCGCAGGGCAAGTTCGGCGTCCCGCCGCTGCGCCACGACCTGCCGAAATGGAAGACCGGGGTGGCGATCATGCTGGCGCTGGGCGTGGCATTCCCGCTGGTGGGGGCTTCGCTGGTGGTGGTGGGGCTGCTGGACTGGCTGGTGCTGTCGCGGTTGGGGCGGCAAACTGAATCGGCTTCAACTTCATCATGAATCAGGCGAGATGCGTGATTTAGACGCTTCTATACACTTTCGGGGCTTAGCCCCCCGGACATTTTAGTGTTACTGCATAACGCTAAATGACCGCTTTGCCCGCCGTCGAAGGACGGCGGGCTTTCTTTTGAAGAAGCGATTTGAAGCTCAGATGAACAAGTACCTCCTGTCCGGCCTTTGCCTGTTCGCGGCGAACGGCGCCCATGCCGACGCCCCGCCGCTGACGCTGCCCACCGGCACCATCACCGCACCGGCGGTGGATGACGAGGCCGTCAGCCTCGCCACCCCGACCGGCGCCGGCTCGCGCCTGAACCTCAGCGCCCTGGAGACCCCGGCCAGCACCGAAAGCCTCACCGGCGAGCGGATCCGCACCCGGGGCGACCGCAGCGTGCAGGACGCCGTGTCGCGCAGCACCGGCATCAGCCGCACCGGCACCCCCGGCGACGGCGGCACCTCGTTGCAGGCCCGCGGCTTCACCGGGCAGAGCTCGGTGATGCAGTTGTATGACGGCAACCGTATGTACACCGGCATGGGCACCGTGACCTTCCCGGTCGACACCTGGTCGGTGGAGCGCGTCGACGTACTGCGCGGCCCGGCCTCGGTGCTGTACGGCGAAGGCGCCACGGGTGCGGTGGTCAACACGATCCCGAAAAAGCCCTTCGAAGGCGAGATCGAAAACCGCCTGCGCGTCGGCTACGGCTCCTTCGACACCCAGCAGCAGGCGCTCGACAGCGGCGGCTCGCTGAGCGACACCCTGAGCTACCGCCTGAACCTCAACCGCCTGCGCAGCAACGGCTGGATCGACCGCGGCGACTCGTCCGCCGACTTCGTCAGCGCCGCCCTGCGCTGGCAGGCCCGGGACGACCTGACCTTCACCCTGGCCCACGACTACGGCGACCAGCGTCCGCAGAACTATTTCGGCACCCCGCTGATCGGCGGCCGCCTGAAGGACAGCCTGCGCAACAAGAACTACAACGTGCGCGACGACAAGCAGCACTACAACGACCAGTGGACGCGCTTGACCAGCGACTGGCAGATCAACGACACGGTCAGCGCCAGCAACGAACTCTATTACCTCAAGGCCCGACGCCGCTGGCAGAACGCCGAGAACTACAACTTCGACCGCGACAGCCAGCAGTTGAGCCGCAGCGGCTACTTCGGCATCGGCCACAAGCAGGAGCAGGTCGGCGACCGCCAGACCTTCACCTTCAAGCACTCGCTGTTCGGCCTCGACAGCCAGACCGTCACCGGCGTCGACTACAACCGCATCCGCTTCCGCCTCGACAGCAACTCGCCGTTCAACGACGTGTTGCCGGACGGCCAGCCGCTGGACGTGTACCGTCCGCAGCCGGGCCATTTCGAGAGCGCCGATCCTTACCGCGGCCAGTTCCAGAGCACCACGAAGCAAATGTCGGCGTTCGCCGAAAACCGCACGCAACTGAGCGAGCGCTGGTCGCTGGTGACCGGCGTGCGCCGCGACTACGTGCACGTGGACCGCGACAACCTGGTCAACGACAGCCGCAGCGACAAGACCCTGACCGGCAACAACTGGAAGGCCGGACTGGTGTTCGCCCTGACGCCGCAGACGTCGTTCTACGGTCAGGTGGCCACCAGCACCGACGGCGTCGGCGGCCTGATTTCCCTGAGCCCGAGCCAGCAGCAGTACGACCTGGCCACCGCCCGGCAGACCGAGATCGGCATGAAGCAGCTGTTCTGGGACGACCGCGGCGAATTCACCCTGGCGGCCTACCGCATCGTGAAAAAGAAACTGCTGACCGACGATCCGGGCAATCCGACGCTCAAGCAGCAGGTCGGCCAGCAGTCGTCCAACGGCCTGGAAGCCAGCCTCGACCTGCAACTGCCGCACGCCTGGCGGATGCAGGCCAACGCGGCCATCGTCAAGGCCAAGTACGACGACTTCGAAGAGGTGGTCGCAGGCGTCCCGGTCTCGCGCAACGGCAACCGTCCGGTGGACGTTCCGCGGCGCACCGCCAACCTGTGGCTGGACAAGGCCCTCACCGACGATCTGAAGGCCGGCGCCGGCGTGCGTTATGTCGATGCGCGCTACGCCGACATGGCCAACCGCAACGAGCTGCCGAGCTACACCGTGGTCGATGCGACGCTGTCGTGGAAAGCGCTGCGCAACACCACGCTGGGTCTGCAGGTGAACAATCTGTTTGACCGGCAGTACGCGCAAAGCCAATACAATGAGGGCCAGCAGTGGATTCTGGGTGAGCCTCGTTCGTTCTTTGTCACGGCTGACTACACCTTCTAGAACAGGAACGAAATGACCTCACTGTCCCTCACCGATCTTGCCTGGACACCTCTGGGCCACGGCCACTGCCATCACCAGTTCCAGCTGCGTGACGCCTCGTTGCAAGTGGCCGCCGGTGAGTTCGTCGGTCTGATCGGGCCCAATGGCAGCGGCAAGACCAGCCTGTTGCGTTGCGCCTACCGTTTCAGTCAGCCGGAGCACGGTGAGGTCAAGCTCGATCACCACAACGTCTGGAAGCAATCCTCGCGCTGGTGCGCCCAACGCATCGCCGTGGTCTTGCAGGAATTCCCCGATGCCTTCGGCCTGACCGTCGAAGAAGTGGTCGCCATGGGCCGCACGCCGCACAAAGGCCTGTTCGACGGCGACACGCTGGAAGACCGTCACCTCGCCACTCGGGCGCTGCAATCGGTGGGGCTGCACGGCTTCGAAGATCACGCGTTCGCCACCCTTTCCGGCGGCGAAAAGCAACGGGTGATCCTGGCCCGCGCCCTGACCCAGCAACCGCAATTGCTGATCCTCGACGAGCCGACCAACCACCTCGACCCGCGTTATCAGCTGGAGCTGCTGCAACTGGTCAAGCGTTTGCGGATCGGCACCCTGGCGAGCATCCACGACCTGAACCTGGCCGCCGCGTTCTGCGACCGGTTGTATGTGATCAACCACGGCCGCATCGTCGCCAGCGGCACGCCGCAAGCAGTGCTCACCGTTGAATTGCTGCGCGACGTGTTCGGCGTCGAAGCATTGATCGATCCACACCCCCTCCACGGCTACCCGCGAATCACCTGGATTACCCGACCATGACTGTGCGCTCCCTGCTTTGCCTCGCCCTGTTGCTGGGCACCACCCAAGCCTTCGCCGAGGCCACGAAGTACCCGCTGGCGATCCACAGCTGCAACCGCGAAGTCACCTTCAAGGAAGCGCCGAAACACGCGGTCAGCCACGACATCAACATGACCCAGATGATGCTCGCCCTCGGCCTCAAGTCGAAGATGGCCGGCTACAGCGGCATCAGTGGCTGGAAATCGGTAACGCCGCAGATGCGGTCGCTTTTGGACGGTTTGCCGGAACTGGCAGCCAAATACCCGTCGGTGGAAACGTTGCTCGACGCCAACGTTGATTTCTTCTTCGCCGGCTGGGATTACGGCATGCGCGTCGGCGGTGATCTCACGCCACAGACCCTGCAACCGCTGGGCATCAACGTCTATGAGCTGACCGAGTCCTGCGCCTTCGTGATGAAGCGCCCGGCCGCCTCGCTGGACGACACTTACAACGACCTGCGCAACCTCGGAAAGATCTTCGACGTGCAGGATCGCGCCAATGCGCTGATCACCGGCATGCAAAGCCAGGTCGCGGAAATCCGCAAAGACCTGCCCGCCGAAAAACCGCGCGTGTTCCTGTACGACAGCGGCGAAGACCGCGCCATGACCTCCGGCCGCCTCGGCATGCCGCAGGCGCTGATCGACGCCGCGGGAGGGCGCAACGTTCTCGACGACGTCGAAGCGAGCTGGACCCGGATCAACTGGGAAACCGTGGTCGAGCGCAATCCGCAGGTAATCGTCATCGTCGACTACAGCGAAATCACCGCCGAGCAGAAGATTGAATTCCTGCTGAAGAACAAGGCCCTGCAATCGGTGGACGCGATCAAGAACCAGCGCTTCATCGTCATCCCCTACGTGCAGGCCACGCCGGGGATCGACAACGTGCTCGCGGTTGAAACCCTGGCCAAAGGGTTCCACGGCGAATGATCAGTCGTCGTTACGGCTGGCTGCTGATCGCCCTCGGCGCGGCGCTGCTGGTGTCATGCGTGGTGTCACTGGGCTTCGGCCCTGCGCGGGTGCCGGTGGACGTGGTGTGGCGGATCCTGCTGCACAAGCTGTTCGCCGTCGGCGTGCCCGACTGGAGCGCCGGCCAGGAGCACATCGTCTGGCTGATCCGCGTGCCGCGCATGTTGCTCGGTGCGCTGGTCGGGGCCGGACTGGCATTGATCGGTGCGGTGCTGCAGGCGGTCACGCGCAATCCGCTGGCCGATCCGCACCTGCTCGGCGTCACTTCCGGTGCAACCCTCGGCGCAGTGATCGTGGTGCTGCACGTCGGTGAAATCGTCGGTCTGCTGACCTTGCCGATCGCCGCGTTCATCGGCGCGTTGTCGAGCATGTTTCTGGTACTGGGCATCGCCAACCGTCAGGGTCGGCTGGACAGTGATCGCCTGCTGCTGTGTGGCGTGGCGGTGTCGTTCGTGATGATGGCGATCGCCAATCTGCTGCTGTTCATGGGCGATCATCGAGCCAGTTCGGCAGTCATGTTCTGGATGCTCGGCGGCCTCGGTCTGGCGCGTTGGGATTTGTTGGCGGTGCCGGCGCTCAGCGCCCTGCTCGGGTTGATCCTGCTGCTGGGCATGGCCCGACCGCTGAACGCCTTGATGGCCGGCGAACAGACGGCCGTCACCCTCGGCCTGAACGCCCGGTCGGTGCGTCTTCGGGTGTTCGTGATTGCTTCGCTGATGACCGGGGTGCTGGTGTCGATCAGCGGCTCCATCGGCTTTGTCGGACTGATGGTGCCGCACATCGCCCGGCGTCTGATCGGTGCAGAACATCGGCGCCTGCTGCCGGTGTGCGTGTTGCTCGGCAGTGTGTTTCTGGTGTGGGTCGACGTCGCCGCACGCACGCTGATCGCTCCCGAAGACCTGCCCATCGGCATCGCCACCGCGGCCCTCGGCGGACTGTTCTTCATCGGCCTGATGCGCCGCCGCTGAGCCTGCCTTAGACTGCGCACCCGATTTTTCTCAGGATGAGCGTCATGTTGAAAACAGCTGTTGTCGCGTTGCTGTTTGTGGGATCCAGCGCGGTGCTGGCCGATACGACCGTCGATGTCTCGAAGGTCTACGGCAAGATCAAATTCGTCGACAGCTTCCCCGATTACAAGGTGAAGGTTGTGGACTCGTTTCCCGACCTCAAAGTGAAGAGAGTCGACTCGTTCCCGGACTCGGCCGGCAAATGGAAAACCGTCGACAGCTTTCCCGACTACAAAATCCAGATCGTTGATTCCTTCCCTGATTTCACCATCAAGTACGTCGATTCGTTCCCCGGCGTGAACTGAGTTGCAACCGACACCGCTGCCGCCTGGCGGCAGCACCACGATGAAGCACTTCCTTGCACCACACCCTGCCGCCTGTCCCCTCCTGGTGCGCCGCCTCTGCGCGCAACCGCTCTAGACCGACATTTTCCTGCCCGATCCAGACCGGGCACAGCCCTTGCAAAACACCCTTCAGTCGTCCGCATCTGCCAACCATAAAAAACTTTAACGTTCATGGAGATCGCACAATGAAGCGTCGCAGTTTGATCAAGGCTTTCACACTCTCGGCAAGCATTGCCGCGATGGGCATGACCTGGACGGCCCAGGCCGCCGAGACCATCAAGGTCGGGATTCTGCATTCGTTGTCCGGCACCATGGCGATCTCCGAGACGTCCCTCAAGGACATGGCGCTGATGACCATCGACGAGATCAACGCCAAGGGCGGCGTCAACGGCAAGCTGCTGGAGCCGGTGGTGGTGGACCCGGCGTCGAACTGGCCGCTGTTCGCCGAGAAGGGCCGGCAGTTGCTGACCCAGGACAAGGTGGCAGTGGTGTTCGGCTGCTGGACCTCGGTGTCGCGCAAATCGGTGCTGCCGGTGTTCGAGGAGCTCAACGGGCTGCTGTTCTACCCGGTGCAGTACGAAGGCGAGGAAATGTCGCCGAACGTGTTCTACACCGGCGCCGCGCCCAACCAACAGGCGATCCCGGCGGTCGAGTACCTGATGAGCGAGGACGGCGGCGGCGCCAAGCGCTTCTTCCTGCTCGGCACCGACTACGTCTACCCGCGCACCACCAACAAGATCCTGCGCGCGTTCCTGCATTCCAAGGGCGTGGCCGACAAGGACATCGAAGAGGTCTACACCCCGTTCGGCCACAGCGACTACCAGACCATCGTGGCCAACATCAAAAAGTTCTCGGCCGGCGGCAAGACCGCGGTCGTCTCCACGGTCAACGGCGACTCCAACGTGCCGTTCTACAAGGAACTGGCCAACCAGGGCCTGAAGGCCACCGACGTGCCGGTGGTGGCGTTCTCGGTGGGCGAGGAAGAACTGCGCGGCATCGACACCAAGCCGCTGGTGGGCAACCTTGCGGCGTGGAACTACTTCGAGTCCGTCGAGAACCCGGTGAACAAGAAATTCGTCGATGACTGGAAAGCCTACGCGAAGAAACACAACCTGCCGGGCGCCGACAAGGCCGTGACCAACGACCCGATGGAAGCCACCTACGTCGGCATCCACCTGTGGGCCCAAGCGGTGGAGAAAGCCAAGTCCACCGACGTCGACAAGGTGCGCGAAGCCCTCGCCGGCCAGACCTTCGCCGCGCCGTCGGGCTACACCCTGACCATGGACAAGACCAACCACCACCTGCACAAGCCGGTGATGATCGGCGAGATCCAGCCGGACGGTCAGTTCAACGTGGTCTGGCAGACCGAAGGCCCGGTCCGCGCCCAGCCGTGGAGCCCGTTCATCCCGGGCAACGACAAGAAGCCGGAGTATGCGGTGAAGAGCAACTGACCCCTTGAACGTCAGGCTTGGGCACGACGCCTGAGCCTGACACCGATCCTGTGGGAGCTGGCTTGCCAGCGATGGCATCACCTCGGTTCGCCAGGTGCACCGAGTCGCCTGCATCGCCGGCAAGCCAGCTCCCACACAATCCAAGCAAGGCGCCTCTCTATGCCCACTGCCCTTATCCGCTTGATCCTGGCCGTCGCACTGTTGCTGCCGATGGCCACCCACGCCGGGGATGCCGAAGACTTCGTCGCCGCCAACCCCGCGCAACAGGCCAAACTGCTGGAAGCCTGGGCCGCGCAGCCCGATCCGGCGCGCATCGAACTGCTCGGCGCCCTGCAGCAAGGCGAACTGACCGTCGCCGGCCAGACCAAGACCCTGCGCCTGAACAACCGCCTGCGGGGCCTGACCGACACCGCCCTGGCCAGTCACCAGTTGCTCGCCGCCGACGCGAAGATCCGCCTGGGCGCTGCGCAGCAATTGCAGAAGAGCGCCAAGCCCGCCCAACTGAACTTCCTCGACCGGCAACTGGCCGGCGAAACCGATGAGCATGTCCACGCCGCCCTGAGCCTGGCGTTGGCCAACCTGCAACTGGCGGACGCCGACCCGGCGGTGCGCCTGGCCGCCGTGCGCCTGCTCGGCGAGACCGGCGACCCGCTGGCCCGCACCCGCCTCGAAGGCGTGCTCGAACCCGGCGCCGAAACCGACGCCGGCGTGCGCACGGCGGCCGAAACCAGCCTGGGCCAGGTCAAGCGCAAGCTGCTGGTGGGCGACCTGCTCGGCCAGGCGTTCAGCGGACTGTCCCTGGGCTCGATCCTGCTGCTGGCGGCGCTGGGCCTGGCGATCACCTTCGGCCTGCTCGGCGTGATCAACATGGCCCACGGCGAAATGCTGATGCTCGGCGCCTACTCGACCTACGTGGTGCAACTGCTGATCCAGCGCCACGCGCCGCAGGCCCTGGAGTTCTATCCGCTGATCGCGCTGCCGGTGGCGTTCTTCGTCACCGCCGCCATCGGCATGGCCCTGGAGCGCACGGTGATCCGCCACCTCTACGGCCGGCCGCTGGAAACCCTGCTCGCCACCTGGGGCATCAGCCTGATGCTGATCCAACTGGTGCGCCTGGCGTTCGGCGCGCAGAACGTCGAGGTGGCCAACCCGGCGTGGCTGTCCGGCGGGATCCAGGTGCTGCCGAACCTGGTGCTGCCCTACAGCCGCATCGTGATCATCGCCTTCGCGCTGTTCGTGGTGGCGCTGACCTGGCTGCTGCTGAACAAGACGCGCCTGGGCCTGAACGTGCGCGCCGTCACCCAGAACCGCAGCATGGCCGCCTGCTGCGGCGTGCCCACCGGACGGGTCGACATGCTCGCCTTCGGCCTCGGCTCGGGCATCGCCGGCCTCGGCGGCGTGGCGCTGAGCCAGATCGGCAACGTCGGGCCGGACCTGGGCCAGAGCTACATCATCGACTCGTTCCTGGTAGTGGTGCTCGGCGGCGTCGGCCAACTGGCCGGCAGCGTGTGCGCCGCCTTCGGCCTCGGTGTGGCCAACAAACTGCTCGAACCGCAGATCGGTGCGGTGCTCGGCAAGATCCTGATCCTCGCGCTGATCATTCTGTTCATTCAGAAGCGTCCGCAAGGCCTCTTCGCTCTCAAGGGACGGGTGATCGACTGATGAACCAGCCACTGTTGCTCACGGCCACGCAAAAGGCCGGCCCTACCATCACCCTCGCCGTCGGCGCCGCGGCGTTCGCCCTGTTGATCGCCCTGGCGCTGCTGTCGCTGCTGCCGGCGGACAGCGCGCTGCACGTCTCGGCCTACACCCTGACGCTGGTCGGCAAGATCCTCTGCTACGCCATCGTCGCCCTGGCGCTGGACCTGGTCTGGGGCTACGCCGGCCTGCTGTCGTTGGGGCACGGCCTGTTCTTCGCCCTCGGCGGCTACGCCATGGGCATGTACCTGATGCGCCAGGCCGCCGGGGACGGCTTGCCGGCGTTCATGACGTTCCTGTCGTGGAACGAGTTGCCCTGGTACTGGAGCGGCACCGACCACTTCCTCTGGGCCCTGTGCCTGGTGGTGCTGGCGCCGGGGCTGCTGGCGCTGGCGTTCGGCTTCTTCGCCTTCCGTTCGCGGATCAAGGGCGTGTACTTCTCGATCATGACCCAGGCCTTGACCTTCGCCGGCATGCTCCTGTTCTTTCGCAACGAGACCGGGTTCGGCGGCAACAACGGCTTCACCAATTTCCGCACGATCCTGGGCTTCGGCATCACGGAACCCGGCACCCGCGCGGCGCTGTTCCTGGCTACGGTGCTGCTGCTGGCGGCGAGCCTGTTCATCGGCTGGAAGCTGGCCCGGAGCAAGTTCGGCCGGGTGCTGACCGCCCTGCGCGATGCGGAGAACCGCCTGATGTTCTGCGGCTACGACCCGCGCGGCTTCAAGCTGTTCGTCTGGGTGTTGAGCGCGGTGCTGTGCGGATTGGCCGGCGCCCTGTACGTGCCGCAGGTGGGGATCATCAACCCGAGCGAGATGTCGCCGACCAACTCCATCGAAGCCGCGGTGTGGGTCGCCCTCGGCGGGCGCGGCACCCTGATCGGCCCGCTGTTCGGCGCCGGCCTGGTCAACGGCATGAAGAGCTGGTTCACCGTGGCCTTCCCCGAATACTGGCTGTTCTTCCTCGGCGCGCTGTTCATCGGCGTGACCCTGTACCTGCCCAAAGGCGTGATCGGCCTGCTGAAAAAACGAGGTGAGCCATGAGAGTGACCGCCAGCGCCGAGTTCATGCTCGAACCGGCCTTCTTCCCGCCGCTGGATCCGAACCGCGACGCCGGCACCGGCCGCGATGCCCTGGGCCTCGGCCAGCGTGTCGGCCCGGGGCTCGACACCCGCCACGGCACGATCCTGACCCTGGAGGACATCAGCGTCAGCTTCGACGGCTTCAAGGCGCTGAACGACCTGAACCTGTACATCGGCGTCGGCGAGCTGCGCTGCATCATCGGCCCCAACGGCGCGGGCAAGACGACGCTGATGGACGTCATCACCGGCAAGACCCGCCCCACCCGCGGCAAGGCCTGGTTCGGCGAAACCCTGGACCTTGCGCAGATGAGCGAGGTGCGGATCGCCCAGGCCGGCATCGGCCGCAAGTTCCAGAAGCCCACGGTGTTCGAAGCCCTGAGCGTGTTCGAGAACCTGGAGCTGGCGCAGAAGACCGATAAGTCGGTGTGGGCCAGCCTGCGGGCGCGCCTGAGCGGCGAGCAGAAAGACCGCATCGCCGAGGTGCTGGAGACCATCCGCCTGAGCGCCTCGGTCAACCGGCCTGCGGGCCTGCTGTCCCACGGCCAGAAGCAGTTCCTGGAGATCGGCATGCTGCTGATGCAAGACCCGCAGTTGCTGTTGCTCGACGAACCGGTGGCAGGGATGACCGACGCCGAGACCGAGTTCACCGCCGAATTGTTCAAGTCGCTGGCGGGCAAGCATTCGCTGATGGTGGTGGAGCACGACATGGGCTTCGTCGGCGCCATCGCCGACCGCGTCACCGTGCTGCACCAGGGCAGCGTGCTGGCCGAAGGGTCGCTGGAGCAGGTGCAGGACAACGAGCGGGTGATCGAGGTGTACCTCGGTCGCTGAACCTTGCGAATACAAATCCTGTGGGAGCTGGCTTGCCGGCGATAGCGGTGGGTCAGGCACCCGCCATGTCGAATGTGCCGGCCCTATCGCTGGCAAGCCAGCTCCCACAGGGGCAGAGTGATACTCAAGGAACTTGAAGATGCTGCAAGTCGACAAGCTGCACCAGTACTACGGCGGTAGCCACATCCTGCGAGGCCTGAGCTTCGAGGCGAAGGTCGGTGAAGTCACCTGCCTGCTCGGGCGCAACGGCGTGGGCAAGACCACGCTGCTCAAGTGCCTGATGGGCCTGTTGCCGGCCAAGGAAGGCACGGTGAGCTGGGAAGGCCGGGCGATCACCGCGCACAAGCCGCACCAGCGGGTGCACGCCGGCATCGCCTACGTGCCCCAGGGCCGGGAGATCTTCGCGCGGCTGACCGTGGAGGAGAACCTGCTGATGGGCCTGTCGCGCTTTCCCGGCCGCGAGGCCAAAGAGGTGCCGGCGTTCATCTACGAGCTGTTCCCGGTGCTGCAGCAGATGAAGCAGCGGCGCGGCGGCGACCTGTCCGGCGGCCAGCAGCAACAGCTGGCCATCGGCCGCGCCCTGGCCAGCCGCCCGCGCCTGCTGATCCTCGATGAGCCCACCGAAGGCATCCAGCCGTCGGTGATCAAGGAAATCGGCGCCGTCATCAAGCGGCTCGCCGCCCGCGGCGACATGGCGATCCTGCTGGTGGAGCAGTTCTACGACTTCGCCGCCGAACTGGCCGACCAGTACCTGGTGATGTCCCGCGGCGAGATCGTGCAGCAGGGCCGCGGAGAAAATATGGAGGCCGAGGGTGTGCGCGGGCTGGTAACGATCTAGTCTGTAGCGTCCCGGCGATCATCGAAGAACATGAACTCACCCGTCCCCACCGCCCTGTTCACCCCGAGCTGGCACGCCGAGCTGGAGCTGGCCTACGCCCGCTTCGGCGACTGCACCCGGCCCACCCGGCGCCGCCACCTCGGCCCGCTGCGCGTGCAGAAGCACCTGTACGCCGAAGGGCCCGAGGTCTGCCAGCACATCATCGTGCACCCGCCGGGCGGCATCGCCGGCGGTGACCGGCTGAACATCGGCGCCCATGTCGAACGGGACGCCTGGGCCCAGATCACCAGCCCCGGCGCGGCCAAGTGGTACCGCGCGGCCGGGCCGGCCTTCCAGCGGCTCGACCTGCGCGTCGGCCCCGGGGCGACCCTGGAATGGCTGCCCCAGGAGACCATCGTCTACAGCGCCGCCCAGGCCGAACTCACCACCTCGATCGACCTTGAGGACGACGCCCGCCTGTTCTACTGGGACGTGGTGGCGCTGGGCCGCCCGGCCGCCGGGGAGCGCTTCGACCGCGGCCACTTCCAGGCGCACCTGGACATCCGCCGCGACGGTCGGCCGCTCTGGCACGAACGCCAGCGCATCGCCGGCGGCGACGGCCTGCTGGACTCGCCGATCGGGCTGGACGGCCATCCGGTGTTCGCCACATTGCTGGTCACCGGCGAGATCGACGCCGGGCTGCTGGAGCGCTGCCGCGCCCTGGACCCTGGCGTGCGCGGCGACCTGACCCAACTGCCGGGGTTGCTGGTGGCCCGCTGCCTGGCCGCCGAGGCGCTGCAGGCCCGCGCCTGGCTGATCGGCCTGTGGCGCCTGCTGCGCCCGGTGCTGCTGGGCCGCGAGGCCGTGCCGCCACGGATCTGGAACACCTGAATGAAGCTTTTGTGCGGGAACGGGCTCGCTCCCGCAAGGATCGGCATCCGCCGCTCCGACACCTTTTCGAACTGCCCTGACGGATGTCTACGATGGACCTGACCCCACGCGAAAAAGACAAGCTGCTGATCTTCACCGCCGGCCTCGTCGCCGAGCGGCGCCTGGCCCGCGGCGTGAAGCTCAACTACCCCGAAGCCATGGCCTACATCTCCGCCGCGCTGCTCGAAGGCGCCCGCGACGGCCAGACCGTGGCCGACCTGATGCACTACGGCACCACCCTGCTGACCCGCGAGCAGGTGATGGAAGGCATCCCGGAAATGATTCCGGAGATCCAGATCGAAGCGACATTCCCCGACGGCACCAAACTGGTCACCGTCCACCAACCGATCGCCTGAGGCCGCGCCATGACCTACACCCTGCGCGATGCGCTGCACGCCGACCTGCCGGCGATCCGCGACATCTACAACGACGCCGTGCTCAACACCACGGCGATCTGGAACGAACAGGCGGTGGACCTGGGCAACCGCCAGGCGTGGTTCAGCGCCCGCCAGGCCCAGGCCTACCCGATCCTGGTGATCACCGACGCCGACAACACCGTGCTCGGCTACGCTTCCTTCGGCGACTGGCGGCCGTTCGACGGTTTCCGCCACACCGTCGAGCATTCGGTCTATGTGCGCAGCGACCAGCGCGGCAACGGCCTGGGGCCGAAGTTGATGACGGCGCTGATCGAACGGGCGAAGGCCTGCGGCAAGCACGTGATGGTCGCCGCCATCGAAAGCGGCAACGCGGCGTCGATCCGCCTGCACGAGCGCGCCGGCTTCATCGTCACCGGGCAGATGCCGCAGGTGGGCACCAAGTTCGGCCGCTGGCTCGACCTGACGTTCATGCAACTGACCCTCAATCCCGGCGCGCAGCCACCGGCCGCCCACAAGGAGTGACACCGATGAACCCCGCCCAACTGCGACGCGTCAATGCCGAAAGTTTTGCGCACTACCGCCAGGGCCTGATCGACCTGCTGCTCGACGCGGTGGGTTACGGCGCCAGCGTCGGCTTCATGGCCGGCCTCGACGCCGCCCAGGCCCGTGCCTATTTCGACGATGTGCAGGACAGCGTGAACAAGGGCAGCGTCCTGCTGTGGGTGGTGGTCAAGGACGAGCAGGTGCAGGCCAGCGTGCAACTGAGCCTGTGCCAGAAGGCCAACGGCCTGAACCGCGCCGAGGTGCAGAAGCTGCTGGTGCGCGAAAACGCCCGCCGCCGCGGCCTCGGCCAGCAACTGATGGACGCGCTGGAGCAGACCGCGCGCCAGCACAGGCGCGGCATGCTGTACCTCGACACCGAGGCCGGCTCGCCGGCCGAAGACTTCTACCGGGCGCAGGGCTACACCAAGGCCGGGGAGATTCCCGACTACGCCTGCGGCCCGGACGGCACCTACCGCCCGACGGCCCTCTACTACAAGATCCTGCAAGGAGCGAACGGATGATTCCCGGCGAATACCAGATCCGGCCCGGCGACATCGAACTCAACGCCGGCCGCCGCACCCTCAGCCTGACGGTGGCCAACCGCGGCGACCGGCCGATCCAGGTCGGCTCGCACTACCACTTCTTCGAGACCAACGACGCCCTGGCCTTCGACCGCGCCGCCAGCCGCGGCATGCGCCTGAACATCCCGGCCGGCACCGCCGTGCGCTTCGAGCCTGGGCAGAGCCGCGAGGTGGAGCTCGTCGAGCTCGCCGGGCTGCGCCGGGTGTTCGGGTTCGCCGGCAAAGTCATGGGCGACCTCGACTGAGGCCCTGTGGCGAGGGAGCTTGCTCCCGCCCGGGTGCGCAGCGCCCGCAATCCGGGCAACGCGCAATGGGTGAAGACAATCATCGGCAGGTTTTGGGGCTGCTGCGCAGCCCGACGGGAGCGCGCTCCCTCGCCACAACACATTCGTGCAAGGAACTGGAATGAAGATCTCGCGTCAAGCCTACGCCGACATGTTCGGCCCCACCGTCGGCGACAAGGTGCGCCTGGCCGACACCGAGCTGTGGATCGAAGTCGAGCAGGACTTCACCACCTACGGCGAAGAAGTGAAGTTCGGCGGCGGCAAGGTGATCCGCGACGGCCAGGGCCAGAGCCAGCGGCTGGCCGCCGAGGTGGTCGACACCGTCATCACCAACGCGCTGATCGTCGACCACTGGGGCATCGTCAAGGCCGACGTCGGCCTCAAGGACGGGCGCGTCAACGCCATCGGCAAGGCCGGCAACCCGGACATCCAGCCCGGTGTCACCTTCGCCATCGGCGCCGGCACCGAAGTCATCGCCGGCGAAGGCATGATCCTCACGGCCGGCGGCATCGACACCCACATCCACTTCATCTGCCCGCAGCAGATCGAAGAGGCGCTGATGAGCGGCGTCACCACCATGATCGGCGGCGGCACGGGACCGGCCACCGGCACCAACGCCACCACCTGCACCTCGGGGCCGTGGCACCTGGCGCGGATGCTCCAGGCCGCCGACGCGTTCCCGATGAACATCGGCCTCACCGGCAAGGGCAACGCCAGCCTGCCGGAGCCGCTGATCGAGCAGGTCAGGGCCGGCGCCATCGGCCTCAAGCTGCACGAGGACTGGGGCACGACCCCGGCGAGCATCGACAACTGCCTGAGCGTCGCCGACCGGTTCGATGTGCAGGTGGCGATCCACACCGACACCCTCAACGAGTCCGGCTTCGTCGAGACCACCCTCGGCGCGTTCAAGGGCCGCACCATCCACACCTACCACACCGAGGGCGCCGGCGGCGGCCATGCGCCGGACATCATCAAGGCCTGCGGCTTCCCCAACGTGCTGCCGAGCTCGACCAACCCGACCCGGCCGTTCACCCGCAACACCATCGACGAACACCTGGACATGCTGATGGTCTGCCATCACCTGGACCCGAGCATCGCCGAAGACGTGGCGTTCGCCGAAAGCCGCATCCGCCGCGAAACCATCGCCGCCGAAGACATCCTCCACGACCTCGGCGCGTTCTCCATGATCAGTTCCGACAGCCAGGCCATGGGCCGGGTCGGCGAGGTCATCGCCCGCACCTGGCAGACCGCCGACAAGATGAAGCGCCAGCGCGGCCCGCTGCCCCAGGACGGCGAAGGCAACGACAACTTCCGCGCCAAGCGCTACATCGCCAAGTACACGATCAACCCGGCGATCACCCACGGCATCAGCCATGAGGTGGGTTCGGTGGAAGTGGGCAAATGGGCCGACCTGGTGCTGTGGCGTCCGGCGTTCTTCGGGGTCAAGCCGACGCTGATCCTCAAGGGCGGCGCCATCGCCGCCAGCCTGATGGGCGACGCCAACGCGTCGATCCCCACGCCGCAGCCGGTGCATTACCGGCCGATGTTCGCCAGCTATGGCGGCTCGCTGCACGCCACCAGCCTGACCTTCATCAGCCAGGCCGCCCACGAGGCCGGATTGCCCGAGGCCCTGGGCCTGAAAAAGGCCATCGGCGTGGTCAAGGGCTGCCGCGACGTGCAAAAGACCGACCTGATCCACAACGACTACCTGCCGGCCATCGACGTGGATCCGCAGACCTACCAGGTCAAGGCCGACGGCGTGCTGCTGTGGTGCGAACCGGCGGACACCCTGCCGATGGCGCAGCGGTATTTCCTGTTCTGATCCGGTGCTCCGCAGGGGCTGTGGCGAGGATCCCGGGGGACGGCTTTGCCGTCCAGCGGGAGCAAGCGCCCTCGCCACAGCAATTCATCCCGTTTTTCGCCAGACGGACTACGCTTCGAGACGCTCCCCTGTGAATCGCATCAGGTAACCGTTCATGCGTCTTTCCGAATTCATCGTGGCCAACGTCGATCCCATCGTCGAAGAGTGGGAGACCTTCGCCCGCACCATCACCCCGGCGGCCGACTACCTGGACAGCCCGGCCCTGCGCGACCACGCCCGCTCGCTCCTGCTGGCCGCCGCCCGGGACATGGACAAACCGCAGACCGCCGACGAACAGGCCGACAAGTCCAAGGGCGAAGGGCCGCCCAAGACCCCGAGCCTGGACCAGGCCGGCGCCAGCCATGGCGAAATGCGCCACTCGGTGGGCTTCGACCTGGTGCAGATGACCTCCGAGTTCCGCCACTTGCGCGCCTGCGTGATCCGCCTGTGGGTCGACAGCCTGCAGACGCCGGACCGCACCGGCCTGCGCGACATGATCCGTTTCAACGAAGCCATCGACGAAGCCCTGGCCGAGTCCACGGCGGCCTACGCCGAACAGGTCAACCGCTCGCGGGACATCTTCCTGGCCATTCTCGGCCACGACCTGCGCGCGCCGCTGCAGGCCGTGACCATCTCCACCGAAATGCTGCTGCGCAAGGCCGCGCTGCAGGACGACGCCCTGCCCTTCGTGCAGAACATCAAGGACGGTTCGCGGCACATGGCGGCCATGGTCAGCGACCTGCTGGAACTGGTACGCAGCCGCCTGGGCAAGAGCCTGCCGATCGAACCGGCGCCGATGGACCTGGCGGACACCGCGCGGGCGGCCATCGCCGAGGCCTTCGCCGGCAATCCGGACAGCGACACGATCCTGAAGGTCGAGGGCGACACCCACGGGGTGTGGGACGCCGGACGGCTGGCCCAACTGCTGCAGAACCTGATCGGCAACGCCTTGCAGCACGGCACCGGCCCGCAGGGCGTGGTGGTGAGCCTGCACGGGGAAGCCGACAGCGTGCGCCTGACCGTGCACAACCACGGCGAGCCGATCTCAGAGGACGCCATCGGCACGATTTTCGACCCGCTGGTGCGCAGCGCCGACGAAGTGCTCGGCCAGACGTCCACCAGCCTCGGGTTGGGGCTGTTCATCGTCAAGGAAGTGGTGACCGCCCATGGCGGGACGATCGAGGTCAGTTCGAGCGGGGAGGAAGGGACGCTGTTCAGCGTGGTGTTGCCGAGGAAGGCTTAACCTGAGAGTCCGCGTGACCGTTCATCGCGGGCAAGCCCGCTCCCTCAGGGGAATGCGGTCAACAGTGGCATCGGGCTCGCTCAGGGCTGCGAGCCGACGAAGAGGCCGATGAAGTCAGCGCAAGGATCACTCGGCCACCAACCGCGCCAGGCGCTGGCGCAGCATCCGGTTCTCCGCCCGCAGCGCCTTCACCTCCTCCAGCAGCTCCATCGCCAGCGCCACCCCTTCCCACTCAAGCTCCAGGTCGCGCCGCAGCTTGGCCGCGCGCCGGGCCAGGGTCAGTTCGACATCGGTGAAGCGCCACTCCCGGGGCTGCGCGCCCTGAGGTTCGAGGATGCCGTGCTCGACGATCTCGATCACGTAGGCGTCCGTCAGGTCGGTCGCCTCACAGAATTCTGCCATGTCCAGTTGAACGATCAGGGGGCTGCTCATGCCGGGCTACTCCGTCGCTGGGTTCAGAAGTTCTCTCGCGGGTTGAAGGCGGCTTTCTTGGCCAGTTCCTGCCACAGGGCCTTGACGTCGTCGCCCGTCGCCTTCGGCATCACGGCCTTGAGCTGGACGAACAGGTAACCGCGCTCGCCGGCCTTGTTCTTCAGGCCGTGGCCCTTGGCGCGCATGCGCTGGCCGTTCTGGCTGCCGGCCGGCACCTTGAGGTTGATCTTGCCGGTCAGGGTCGGCACCGCCACCTCGGCGCCCAGCGCCAGTTCCCACGGCGCCAGCGGCAGGGTGATGATCAGGTTGTCGCCTTCGACGTCGAACTTGGGGTGCGGCGCGAAGCGGATGGTCAGGTACAGGTCGCCGTTGGCCCCGCCGCCGACGCCCGGTGCGCCCTGGCCCTTGAGGCGGATGCGCTCGCCGTCGGTCACCCCCGCCGGGATCTTCACGTTAAGGCTCTTGCTGGTGTTGCTGACGTGCTGGCCCGCCGCGTTGTGCTGCGGCACCTGGAAGGTGACTTTCTTCGACTCGTTCGACAGGGTCTCCTCAAGGAAGATCGGCAGTTCCATTTCCACGTCCTGCCCCCGGCGCCCGGCGCTGCGCGATTGCCGGCCGCCACCGCCGAAGCCGGGGCCGCGGTTGCCGAAGATCGAGCTGAAGAAATCGGAAAAGTCGCCGCCGTCGGATCCGCCGCCGAAGCCGCCGCGGCTCTGCCAGCCCGGAGGGCCCTGGAACGGCTGGCCGTGCTGGCCGTAGCGGCGCAGGTCGTCGTACTCGGCGCGCTTGTCGGCGCTCTTGAGCGCCTCATAGGCTTCCGAGGCGTCCTTGAACTTGGCCTCGGCGTCCTTTTCCTTGCTGACATCGGGGTGGTACTTGCGCGCCAGCTTGCGATAGGCGGCCTTGATCGCCTTGTCGTCCGCCGTCGGCTCCACGCCGAGTATCTTGTAATAGTCTTTGAAGTCCATCTAAGGAGTCACCATCGTCATCGGTTTCGCGCCAGTGTCAGCTTGCGCCGATTCGCGCAGGCCGGTTTGACCGATCTCAACTTTGTGACCGATCGGCGCAGCAGAAGTTTATCGGCAGTGGACGGCGGTTCTTGCGACCGCCGGTGATCTGCCGGCCCATGCCAGCAAGTTTGGGGCGATGCGCAGGCTTTCAAGGCATCCGGGCGGCAAATTGCGGATGACCGGCCTTCGAATCTGCCGCGCACTGGCATACACTGCGCGGCCGTTTTTTTGACCGGAACCGAAAGACATGAAAGACGCCTCTCCAGCCCGTGCCTGCGGCATCGACTTCGGCACGTCCAACTCCACCGTCGGCTGGCTGCGCCCCGGCATGGAAACGATGATCGCGCTGGAAGACGACAAGATCACCCTGCCGTCGGTGGTCTTCTTCAATATCGAAGAACGCCGTCCGGTGTACGGGCGCCTGGCGCTGCACGAGTACCTGGAAGGCTACGAAGGTCGCCTGATGCGCTCGCTCAAGAGCCTGCTCGGTTCCAAGCTGATCAAGCACGACACCAGCGTGCTGGGCACGGCCATGCCGTTCAAGGACTTGCTCGGGCTGTTCATCGGCCAGCTCAAGGGCCGCGCCGAGGCCTCCGCCGGCCGCGAGTTCGAGCAGGTGGTGCTGGGCCGCCCGGTGTTTTTCGTCGACGACGATCCGCTGGCCGACCAGGAAGCCGAAGACACCCTGGCGGAGGTGGCGAAGAAGATCGGCTTCAAGGACGTGTCCTTCCAGTACGAGCCGATCGCGGCGGCGTTCGACTACGAGTCGACCCTGGAACGGGAAGAACTGGTGCTGATCGTCGACATCGGCGGCGGTACGTCGGACTTCTCCTTGGTGCGCCTGTCGCCCGAGCGCCGGGGTGTGGACAACCGTCACGACGACATCCTCGCCACCGGCGGCGTGCACATCGGCGGAACCGACTTCGACAAGCAGTTGAGCCTGCAGGGCCTGATGCCGCTGTTCGGCTACGGCAGCCGGATGAAGAGCGGCGCGTTCATGCCCACCAGCCACCACATGAACCTGGCGACCTGGCACACCATCAACTCGGTGTACTCGCAGAAATCGACCCTGGCCCTGGGCAGCATGCGCTACGACATCGAGGACACCGGCGGCATCGACCGCCTGTTCAAGCTGATCGAGCAGCGCGCCGGCCACTGGCTGGCGATGGAAGTGGAAGAGACCAAGATCCAGCTGACCCACAGCGACAGCCGCCAGGTGGCGCTGGACCGGATCGAGGCCGGGCTCAACGTGGAACTGACCCGGACGCTGTTCGAGTCGGCCATCGACCCCCAGCTTGAGCGCGTGCGCGCCAGCGTCACCCAACTGCTGGCCGACGCCGGCGTGGCGGTGGGCCAGGTCGACACGGTGTTCTTCACCGGCGGCTCCAGCGGCATCCCCGCGCTGCGCAACAGCGTCGCGGCGATGCTGCCCAACGCGCGGCATGTGGAAGGCAACATCTTCGGCAGCATCGGCAGCGGGCTGGCGATCGAGGCGATGAAGCGCTACGGCGCGATGAACTGACCCCACTGCCCTCGCCACAACTGACCGGGCAAGCCAGCCAGGCTCGCCCGGTCAGACCATCCCCGCGAGCTTCAGCTCGCTCTTCAGGTACGCATAGTAGATCGGCCCCGCCACCACCCCCGGCAAGCCGAACGCCGCCTCGAACACCAGCATCGCCAGCAGCAGTTCCCAGGACTTGGCGCTGATCTGCCCGCCGACGATGCGCGCGTTGAGGAAGTATTCCAGCTTGTGGATGAAGATCAGGTAGCCCAGCGCCGCGATCGCCACCCAGATCGACAGCGACAGGCCGACGATGGTGATCAGGGTGTTCGACATCAGGTTGCCGATCACCGGCAGCAGGCCGAGCAGGAAGGTCAGCACGATCAGGGTCTTGGTCAGCGGCAGCTTGATGCCGAACAGCGGCAGGATCACCGCCAGGAAGATCCCGGTGAAGAAGGTGTTGAGCAGGGAAATCTTGATCTGCGCGAAGACGATGTTGCGAAACGCCTGGACCAGCAGGTGCAGGCGGTCGAACAGCGCGGCCGCCAGCGGCTTGCGCTTGGTGACGTCCGGCACCCGCTGCAGGGCGATGATCGCGCCGAGCACCATGCCGATCAGCAAGGTCACGAACATGTGCGCCGCGTCCTTGCCCACCAGTTGCAGATCGGCCAGGTGCTTGCTCATCCACTCGCCGATGGCCACCCGGAACTCAGCGGCGCTGGCCGGCAGGTAGGCGTCGACGAAGGGCGGCAACTGGCCCCGCGCGCGGTCGACCACGCCCATGAACTTGTCGAGGGAAGCGCCGGGGTTCTCCGCCTCATGCAGCAGGAAACTGATGGCGCCGGCGAAGATCAGCGCCAGCACGCTCACCACCAGCGTGCCGAGCAGCGCCACCGCCAGCCAGCGGGCGCGCCGGCCTTCGATCAGCCGCTGCAGTTGCGGGGTGAGCATGTTGACCAGTTCGAACACCAGCAGCCCGGCCAGCAGGCTGGGCAGCAGACGCAACGGCAACACCAGCAGCAACCCGCCGAAAATGATGATCCAACTGGCCCACAACACGACATGACGCTCAGAAAACGTTGGCATACAGCCTCAAAACGAACGGCGTAAAAGGATTGGCAGTCTGCCAGCGATCCGGGGTGAGCACTAGGGATATGCACATCGCCAGCAGGCTGGTTCCCACAGGGGGAGGTTGGATGCCAGCCTCTGCGTTCTCCTTGCCACGGGCGGCGATCCGATTAGGTCCGCACGCCCGCCGCAAGCCTCAGCCGATCATTTTTTCTTCAGGCATTCGCTCATGAAGGTCTTGCGCGCATCGCCGGTCAGGGCCTTGGTCGCCGCATCGGCGTTGCAGGTCTTCATCTTCTGCTGCTGCGGGGTCAGGGCCTTGGCGTCGTTGGCCGCCGGCGCCGCTTTCAGGCAGGTGCTCATGAAGGCCTTGCGCTCGTCGCCCTTGAGGCTCTTGGCCGTGGCGTCGGCGTTGCAGGTGGTCATCTTGTTCTGTTGCGCCGTGGCGGCGAACCCTTGGGAGCACAGCAGCAGGCCGATCATCAGCAAAGGGACACGCAACATCTTCATGGAGTTTTCTCCTGGTCGCCGCACCGACGGGTGCGGCCTCTCCGGCAGTGTAGTCAAAGCTTGTTACACCTTCCTGCCGTCCAGGTGGCTGCGCCGGTACTGCTCCGGCGTGCACCCGGCCTGGCGGGCGAACATGGCGATGAACGCCGAGCCGCTGCTGTAGCCGAGGTCGAAGGCGATTTCCTGCACGCTGCGCGGGCTCTCCAGCGCTTCGATGGCCGCCAGGTAACGCAGGCGCTGGCGCCATTCGCCGAAACTCATCCCCAATTCGCGCACGAACTGCCGCGCCAGGGTGCGCTCGCTCACATGCACCTGCTGCGCCCAGTGCGCCAGGGTCTGGTTGTTGCCGGGCTCGGCCTGCAGCGCGTCGAGGATCGCCAGCAAGCCCGGGCTGCTGGCGTAGGGCAGGTAGCACTCGTGCACCGGCGCCTGGCGCAACTGGTCCACCAGCACCTGGGCCAGGCGCCGGTCGGCGTCGAGGTCGGGGATCTTCACGTCGCGGGCGGCGAAGTCCTTGAGGATCGCCTTGAGGATGTCGCTGATCGCCAGGGTGCAGGCCCGCGCCGGCAGGTCGGCGCACACCGAAGGGGCCAGGCACACCGCCCGGTAGTTGACCGGCTGATGGCTGTAGAAACTGTGCTCGACCTGCGGCGGCACCCACACCGCGTACTGCGGCGGAGACATGAAGCGGCTGCCGTCGACGTCCATGTGCAGCACGCCATGGGCCGCGTACTCCAGCGTGCCCCAAGGGTGGCGGTGCGGCGCGGCGTATTCGTGGGCGTTGAAGTCGGCGTAACGGAAGTACACCGCCGACGGCAGTTCGCTGAAATCCAGCAGGTCGATGTGTTTGCTGCTCATGCTGTCCGTCATCAGGGGCAGGTTGTCCGGTTCGCAGTATAGGGCTGGATCCGGACAGAGGATAATTGGCCATCCTTCAACGTTTCGGTTTTTCCCCATGCAATACGCGTTTCCCCTGCTGGCGATCTTCATCTGGGCCGGCAACACCGTGGTCAACAAGCTCGCGGTCGGTGCGATCTTCCCCGCCGAGATCGGCTTCTACCGCTGGCTGCTGGCCGGGCTGTTCTTCACGCCTTTCATGCTCAAGGGCGTGATCGCCCACTGGCCGCAGATCCGCCCGAACCTGGGCAAGATCTTCGTGCTCGGCGTGCTGGGCATGGCGGTCTACCAGAGCCTGGCCTACTTCGCCGCGACGATGACCAGCGCCACCAACATGGGCATCATCCTGTCGCTGATGCCGCTGATGTCGCTGGCCATGGCCATCGCCAGCCTCGGCCAGCGCCTGACCGCCGGGGCGCTGGTGGGTGCGGTGCTGTCGTTCGCCGGCGTGCTGGTGGTGGTGTCGTCGGGCAGCCTCGGCGCCCTGCTGCAGCACGGCGTGAACCTGGGCGACGCGATGATGCTGGTCGCCACCCTCGCCTACGCGGTCTACAGCACCTTGCTGAAGAAGTGGCAGCTGCGCCTGCCGCCGCTGGTGCTGCTGTACCTGCAAGTGCTGGTGGCGGTGGTGGTGCTGTTTCCGCTGTACGCCGCCTCGCCGAAGTCCGGCCTGACCCTGCACAACCTGCCGCTGGTGCTGTACGCGTGCCTGCTGGCCTCGATGCTCGCGCCGCTTGCTTGGATGCAGGCCGTGCAGCGCTTGGGCCCGAGCCGCACGACCCTGTTCTTCAACCTGCTGCCGCTGATCACGGCGCTGATCGCCGCGGCGGTGCTCAAGGAGCAACTGGCGATGTACCACCTGGTGGGCGGGCTGCTGACGCTGGGCGGGGTGATTCTCTCCGAGCGCTGGACCACCGTGATCGGCAGCAGGGCGAGCCTGGCCTGATCCCTCACCAAACATCAGAGCCCGGCGGCCTTCAGGCGCGCCGCATGCTCGACGAACAGCCGCACCGGATCCGCGCCCTTGCCCACCAGCCCCAGCGACTGGTTGACGATGTCGAAGTGATCCATCGGGTAGTCGTCGCCGATCACCGTGCCCAGGTGCGAGCTGCAACGCCCGACCATGCCGTCGCACTGCCCGGCCTCGCGCACGAAGGTTTTGGCGAACAGCCGGCAGCTGCGGTGGGTGCCGTCGAACAGGTTGCCGCCCCGGTCGGTCTTGCCCGGCTGCAAGGTGCCGGACCAGGAGTAGTAGCGCACGCCGTCGACGACCTCCGGCCCCTGCCCGCCCCAGGTTTCGGGCAGCCCCTGTGGATAACTCCGGTTGAACAGCGCCACGCCCTCGGTCGTGAGCGACTGGTGCGACGCGTGGATGTCCACCGGCAGCTTCGGCCCGCGGTAGCCGGTCTCCAGCACACCCATCAACCAGCCGACGAACCGCAGCAGCACCTCCAGCAGTCGGCCCCGGGCGCTGTCCGCCGGGTAGTGGCGTTCGAGGTAGTCCGCCAGCTCCGAACCATGGTTGGGCCCGGCCACGGACGTCACCGACGCCACCCGGTCCGGCCGTTTGGCCGCCGCGTAGCGGGCGGTCAGCGAACCCTGGCTGTGGCCGATCAGATTGACCTTCTCGGCGCCGGTGTCGCGCAGGATCTCGTCGATCCGCGCCAGCAACTGCTCGCCGCGCACTTCGGTGGAGTTGAGCGGCGACACCTGCACGGCGATCACCGTGGCGCCGCCCCGGCGCAGCGCAGACACGATCCCGTACCAGTACGGGTACAGCACCAGGCGAATGAACCCGAGCATGCCCGGCACCAGCACCAGGGGATATCGGGTGGCCGAGGCTTGCGACATGGGCGGACTTCCTTGTGAAGGTTGAGGGGATGCGGGGCCAGCAAAACGCCCGCCCAGCATCCGCGCCGAAGATGACAACTCAACCGGCAGCCTACTTCAGCCCCGCCACCCCCGCCACAATCAGCCCCACCGACAGCAGCTTGACCAGGGTCAGGCTCTCGCCCAGCAGCACGACCCCGAGCAGCACCGTGCCCAGCGACCCGATGGCCGTCCAGACCGGGTAGGCGACGCTCACCGGCAGCTCGCGCATCGCCAGCGTCAGGAAATACACCCCGCCCACCGCCGCAGCCACCGTGATCAGCGACGGCCACAAACGGGTGAAGCCGTCGGCGTACTTCATGCCCATGGCGAACGTGACTTCGAACGCCGCCGCGACCATCAACAACAGCCAGGCCACCTAGAACGCCCGGGCCAGGCCGAGCAGGCGCTGCTCGGCCTCGGCCACCGACACCGCGAAGGTGCGTTCGGCGGATTCCTCGCCCTCGGCCGCCACCACCGTGACGTCGTTGATGCCGATGAAGCCCAGCGCTGTGCGCAGCCACGGATCGGCGTGGTTCAGGGCCTCCAGCTCGCCGCCCGGGCCGAAGCCGAAGCCGCCGCGGGTGGTGACGATCAGCGCTTTCTTGCCTTGCAGCAGCGGCGTGTACTGGGCGATGCCGTTGTCCAGCGTGTGGTCGAAGGTCAGGCCCAGCCGCACGATCTGGTCGACCCAGGCCTTGAGGCCGCTGGGCACGTTGAAGTTGTACATGGGCGTAGAGATCAGCAGCAGGTCATGGTCGAACAGCTCGCCGACCAGTTGGTCGCTGAGCGCCAGGTCCGCCTGCATCGTCAACGGCCGCGCCTCGGGCTCGGGGTAGAACGCCGCCGCGACGAACGCCTCGTTGACCGCCGGGATCAGCGCCCGGCCGACTTCGCGGCGGGTCACCTGGGCCTGCGGGTGGCGCGCCTGCCAGGCACTGAGAAACCCCTCTGCCAAGCGCCGCGAATGGGAACGCTCGCCCCGTGGGCTGGCATGGATCGCAAGAATTTTGCTCATCTGTATATCCTCCGGACTAGAATCGAACTGCTTGTGGCTTGCAGCTTGAGGTTCGCAGCCGCCTCTCTTCAAATGAGCAAAAATCAGTCTGGATGAATCCATTTCATCCATGGAGTGTTCCCATGTTCGCCTCGTTGCCGTTGACCGCCCTGCGCGCGTTCGAATCCGCCTCGCGCCTGCTGAGCTTCAAGGCCGCCGCCGAAGAGCTGGCGGTGACGCCCACGGCGATCTCGCACCAGATCCGTTCCCTGGAGGACTGGCTGGGCGTCGCCCTGTTCGAGCGCCTGCCGCGCCAGGTGCGCCTGACCGAAGGCGGAGAGCGACTGTTCCGCAGCCTCCACGGCGCCCTGCTGGAGGTGGCGCAGAGCGTCGACACCCTGCGCCCGCAGCGCAGCGGCAGCAGCCTGACGCTGTCCACCACCGCCGCGTTCGCCGCGCTGTGGCTGGTGCCGCGCCTGGGCCGCTTCTATGCCCGCCACCCGAACATCAACGTGCGCCTGGACACTCACTGCGAAGTGATCGACCTGCACCAGGACGCCAGCGTCGACCTGGTGCTGCGCTACAGCCTGGACGACTACCCGAACCTGTACGGCCTGTGCCTGTTCGACGAGTCGTTCGGAGTGTACGGTTCGCCCGAGCAGGTGGCGCTGGCCGCCCGGCGCACCCCCGCGCTGATCAGCGTGCGCTGGCACAACTCGAAGCTGTACGCCCATGGCTGGGAGGCCTGGTGCGCGATGTCCGGCGAAAACTGGCTGAAGCAGCAGCCGGCGATCCGCGAATACGACGAAGAGCATTACGCCCTGCAAGCCGCCATCGCCGGGCAGGGGCTGGTGCTGGCGAGCAACATCCTGGTGTCGGAGAGCGTCGCCGGCGGCCTGCTGGTGCCGTACAAGGGCACCGTGCAGGTCGACGGCGCCGGCTACAGCGCCCTGTGCGTGCCGGGGCGCGAGCGGCATCCGCCGGTGAAGGCATTCTTCGCCTGGCTGCAGGAGGAGGCCCGATTGTCGGGACACCTGCCGCGCTGAAATCCGATAAAACTTTTTGCCTCGCCCGACACTCACAACCTGGGAAGCGACCGCGTCGGCAGAACGCGGCGCACAAACGGATTAGCCTCCAGGAGACCGACATGAGCGACCTGCATTTATCGGATGTGCAAACCCTGCGCGAACGCGCACGGCAACATGTGGAAAACGGCGCCGTCACCGAAACCTACAGCGCCGACCGCCAGGAAGTGCTGCGCCTGCTCAACGAATCGCTGGCCACCGAACTGGTCTGCGTGTTGCGCTACAAGCGCCATTACTTCATGGCCAACGGCCTGAAGGCCAATGTGGCCGCCGACGAATTCCTCGAACACGCCACCCAGGAAGCCGCCCACGCCGACCGCCTGGCCGAACGCATCGTGCAGTTGGGCGGCGAGCCGGAATTCAACCCCGACCTGCTGTCGAAGCTGTCCCACGCCCAGTACGTGGCCGGCAAGACCCTCAAGGAAATGGTCTACGAGGACCTTGTGGCCGAGCGGATCGCCATCGACAGCTACCGCGAAATCATCCAGTACCTGGGCGAGAAAGACCCCACCACCCGGCGCCTCTTCGAAGACATCCTGGCCCAGGAAGAAGAACATGCCGATGACATGGCCGACATCCTGAAAGACCTGTAGCGCCAGCGCCGCACCCGAAGACCTGTAGGAGCCAGCCTGCTGGCGACGGCGTCACTCGCAGCACCGCAAGCCACTGTTTTGCCTGGCTATGCGCCGCGCTTGCTGACGTCATCGCCAGCAGGCTGGCTCCTACAGTTTTGAGCTGCAGGCCCTACGGCTTGGTGGGCTTGACGGTGACAGGCGCCTTGCCCGCCTTCATCTGCTCCAGCAACGGCGCGCACTGGTTCGGCTCCCCGCCGCTGGGCGCCACCAGCGCCAGCAGGCCCGCCGCCGGCGCCGCGATCACGCCCAGCGCCACCATCCCCGCCCCGCGCAGCATCAACGGCACGGCCTTGACCCCGGCGTCCGGCTTGATGAACTTGCCGCGCACGTACAGCGGCGAACGCAGGGAAATCAGGCGCCAGCCCTTGGATTCCGGCGTGACGGTCAGGTCCAATTGCTCGGTGGCCATGTTCGCCGTGCCGTCGATGTAGACGATGGCGTTCTCGGTGTCGAACACAAACAGCCGCGTGGTGGCCAGGCCGGTCTTGATGTCGAAGTCCGCCGCCGCGCAGTTGATCTTCACTTCCTTGTCGCCGAACACCTTGCCGACCACATAGTTGCCGACGTTGAGTCCCGCCAGCTCCATCAGTTCGCGGCTGATGGCGCCGTCGTTGATCAGCATCTTCAGGTTGCCGTTGGCGCCGCCCAAGAGCTTGGCCACCGAGTTGCCGCGGCCGCTGAGGTCAGCGTCGCCGTTGAGTTCGCCGAAGCTGGTCTTCATCGGCTCGAAGGTCGGGAACAGCTGCTTGAGCTTGAACTTGCGCGCCGTCAGCTTGGCCCGACCCTCCAGCGGCTCGCTGCGCCCGTTGAGGCGGATCTGCGCGTCCAGGTTGCCGCCGGCCACGCCGAAGCGCAGCGGTTCCAGGCTCAGTTCGCCGTCGTTGAGCTTGAGGTGGGTGTAGAGGTCGCTGAACGGCAGTTTCTCGCTGTGGACGATGCGCTTGCCGGTGAATTCGACGTCCGCGTCCATGTCGCGCCAGCGTTCGGTCTTGAACTCCTCGACCGGCAGCACCTTGTCCGCCGGCTGCTTGCTCTCGCCGCCCCGGGCCTTTTGCTTGGCGTTGGAGTCGGCGCCGATCAGCGGCGCCAGGTCGCTGAACAGCAGTTGATTGGACAGCAGCGCGCCGCTGAGCTTGGGACGCGGCTGGCTGGCGACGTAGGCCAGGTCGCCGTGGATGTCGCTGCTGCCGATCTTGCCGTTGAACTGCTCATAGCGGAACTGCGCGCCGCCGGGCTCGTGCAGCTTGGCGATGAGGTGGCCGTCGGTGGCGTAGGGCGGGGTGTCCGGCAGGGTCACGCCGGTCAGCGGGTAAAGGTTGCCGAGGCTGGTGCCGGCCAGTTTCAGCCGCAGGTCCAGGGCGCCGAGGTTGAGCGGGTCGGTGAGGGTGCCCGCCAGCTCGACGCTGGTTTCGCCGATCTTCGCCTGGGCCTGCAGCGGGAACGGCTTGGCGGCGTCCTGCAGGGCCAGCAGTCCGCCGATCTTGCCTTGCCCGGCGAGCGCCTGGCCGTGGTACTGGCCGGTGACTTTCAGGCCGAACGCGTAGTCCTGCGGCGCGGCGCCCTTGTCCTGGGCGGTCTTCGCCGCTTTTTCGCCGACGATGTCGCTGAACGGGATCGGCTTGCCCAGCGGATCGATCAGCACATCCAGCCGGGTCTTCAAGTATTGGTCGTCGAGGGTGACGTGGCCCTTGTCGAAACCGATGGCGCCGATGTCCACCACCCAGTTCGACGGTTCGGCGTCCGGATCCTTCGGATCGAACGTGAATGTCCAGTTGGCGCGGCCGTCGGCCAGCCGCTGCAATTGGGCTTCGGGCCCGGTCAGGTCGATGCGCGGGATCACCACCCGCTGCGCCAGCAACGCCAACGGCGATAGGCGCAGCTCGACGCGCTTGAGGGTGACCATCTGCGGCTGCTTCGACCAGTCCGGGTTGCCCAGGCTCAGATCCTCGGCCACCACGTGCGGCCACGGCACCCAGGCGCGCCAGCCGCCCTCGTCCGGCTCGCGCCGCCAGACCACCGACAGATCGCCGTTGATGGCGAACGTACGGTGCAGTTCCTCCGAGACCTTGGCGTTGAGCGGCGGCTTGATCCGGTTCCAGTCGAAAAACACGATGATCAGAACGAACACCGCCAGCAGCAAGGCAAGGGTGGCGAAGGTCCAAGTAACGATCTTTTGGGTGCGCGTCATTGCACAAAGCTCCTGAAGACGGCGGCGGGCCACAAGAGGCCCTACATGGAATCTACGACTGGCAAACCGGACGCAGGTTTAATCGAAAGGCTGTCGGCGGCGGAAAAAACGCGCCGATCCTGACCGATCGGTCGAGGAAGCGTTACCGCCCCCGCACTTTTGCGAGGCAAGAGTGGGTGGAAAATACCCACCGCGGTGCAAAACCGATCGGCTGAAAGGCCCGGGCTAGAGCCTCCCGGCCGAACAATCAATTCTGTTGATTATTACCATTGTGTTTATGAACTTTTATATCGACTTATCGAGAGTAGCATTGCCCTCGTACCCACTTTATCGCCCTCCCAAGGAGCAACCCATCATGAAACGCCAATTACTCTTCAGCCTTACCCTGTCCATGCTGGCCAGCACCGCTTTCGCCCTGCCGGCCGCCGACCAAGCCACTCCGCAAGCCAAGGCCAGCCATTCGGTGTTCAGCCAGACCGTGGCCGCCGACGGCTCCGACCGCACCCCGCAAGGCCAGACCCTGGCAGAAAACGGCCGTAACCGCCTGGAAGAGAAAGGCCTGGTGCAAGACGGCTACGACAAGACCCCTCAAGGCCAGTTCGTCGCAGAAGGCGGCCGCGACCGTCTGGAAGAGAAAGGCCTGGTTCAGGACGGCTCCGACCGTACCCCACAAGGTCAAACCCTGGCAGCCGACGGTTCCGACCGCACTCCACAAGGCCAGACCCTGGCAGCTGACGGTTCCGACCGCACCCCACAAGGCCAGACCCTCGCAGCTGACGGCTCCGACCGCACTCCACAAGGCCAGACCCTGGCGGCTGACGGTTCCGACCGCACCCCACAAGGCCAGACCCTCGCCGAAGGCGGTGGTGACCGTGTGATCGAACGCAACGCCGCGCTGAGCTGAGCCCATGACGGCCCGGAAAAAAAGCCCGATCAACCGATCGGGCTTTTGACTTTTCGGCCCCAGGCACCCAAGTCCCTGCCCCTTCCTGCGCAACATCCCCGCCATCGTTCGACGCCGGCAAAGCCGATTTGCTAGAGTGCGGCGCTTGTCCTGCCCAGAACCCACCTTTGATGCTGCCCCGCGCCGAACAGAAACAACAGACCCGCAACGCCCTGATGGACGCTGCCCGCCACCTGATGGAAAGCGGCCGAGGATTCGGCAGCCTGAGCCTGCGCGAAGTCACGAAAACCGCCGGGATCGTGCCCACCGGTTTCTACCGGCATTTCGCCGACATGGACGAACTGGGCCTGGAACTGGTGCGCGAAGTCGGCCAGACCTTCCGTGAGACCATCCGCCTGGTGCGCCACAACGAATTCGTCATGGGCGGCATCATCGATGCGTCGGTGCGCATCTTCCTCGACGTGGTCAGCGCCAACCGTTCGCAGTTCCTGTTCCTGGCCCGCGAGCAGTACGGCGGATCGCTGCCGGTGCGTCAGGCCATCGGCCGCCTGCGCGAAGGCATCAGCTCGGACCTGGCGGCGGACCTTTCGCTGATGCCCAAGCTCCAGCACCTCAACGCCGCGGCGCTGAGCGTGATGGCCGACCTGATCGTCAAATCGGTGTTCGCCACCCTCCCGGACATCATCGACCCGCCGGCCGACGCCTTGCCGGAACACCTGACGCCGCAGGCGAAGATCACCCAGCAGCTGCGCTTCATCTTCATCGGCCTCAAGCACTGGCAAGGCCTGGGCAGCACCGAATAATCCCCGCCGCTCCGCCCTTCTGCTCTGGGAGCCAACCTGCTGGCAATGGCGCCCGCCATGACGCCGTAGCCCGGATCAATACAGTTGCCTCCAAAAACGCGGCATCACGGCCTTCATTTGGTGCATGTAAAAAACTTCACGCACCAAAACGCCTCACATTTCTGCAACATCTTGAAACATCCACTACGCTCCGACAGGGTTTTCCTACGCCTCGGCCGATTGGCAAGCCCCTTGCTCTAGCCTGAGCATTGTCCACTGCCGGAAGCGCTCCAATGCTGGTGATCCATCGCCGAATCGCCCCTCAGCCCGCCTGGGCCGCCGAGCTGCACCTGACCTTCGAGGCCCGCAGCAAGAGCCGCCTGCGCTGTTTCAGTGCCGACGGCGAGGACGTCGGGCTGTTCCTGGAGCGCGGCCAGCCGCCGCTGCACGACGGCGAATGCCTGGAGGCCCAGGACGGCAGGATCGTGCGGGTCTGCGCCCGCCCCGAACAACTGCTGCACGTCACCTGCGCCAGCGCCTTCGAACTGACCCGCGCGGCCTATCACCTGGGCAACCGTCATGTCGCCCTGCAAGTAGGCGACGGCTGGCTGCGCCTGCTCGACGACTACGTGCTCAAGGCCATGCTCGAACAGCTCGGCGCACAGGTCCAGGCCATCGAAGCGCCATTCCAGCCGGAGCACGGCGCCTACGGCGGCGGCCATCACCATTCGCACCACGGTGACGCGGACTTCAACTACGCGCCGAAACTCCACCAGTTCGGCGTGCGCCTGTGAACTCGGCCTGGGCGCTGCTGCGCCTGGCCAGCCCGCAGTTGCCGATCGGCGGCTACAGCTATTCCCAAGGGCTGGAAATGGCGGTGGACAACGGCCGTGTCGACAGCCCCGACAGCGCCCGGCGCTGGATCGGCGACCAACTGCTGCTGAACCTCGCCCGGTTCGAGGCGCCGCTGCTGCTCGCCCACTGCGAGGCCGCCGCCGACGAACGCTGGGACGACCTGCTGCACCTTGGCGACGCCCACCGCGCCAGCCGCGAGACTCGCGAGCTGCACCTGGAGAGCCGGCAGATGGGCTATTCGCTGCAGCAATTGCTCAGCGGCCTGCCGGAGCTGGATGCCCCGGCCCGGATCGTGCTCGAGCGCTGCGCCGAACCGCACCTGGCCCTGGGCTGGGCCTTGGCCGCCCGCGCCTGGCGGATCAGCCCCCAGGACGCACTCGCCGCGTGGCTGTGGGCCTGGCTGGAAAACCAGCTGGCGGTATTGATGAAAACCCTGCCGCTGGGCCAGCAAGCCGCCCAGCGCCTGACCAGCGAACTGCTGCCGCTGCTGCAACAGGCCCAGCAGGACGCCACCCGCATCGACCCCGAACGCCTCGGCAGCGCCGCGTTCGGCCTGTCCCTGGCGTGCATGGCCCATGAGCGCCAGTACAGCCGTCTGTTCCGTTCCTAGGGCCTTTCAATTTGGAGAACCGCATGAACACACAACCTTTGCGCGTCGGCATCGGCGGCCCGGTCGGCTCCGGCAAGACCGCCCTGACCCTGGCCCTGTGCCTGGCCCTGCGCGAGCGCTACAACCTGGCCGTGGTCACCAACGACATCTATACCCGCGAAGACGCCGATTTCCTGGTGCGCAACCAGGCGCTGGCACCGGAACGCATCATCGGCGTGGAGACCGGCGGCTGCCCGCACACGGCGATCCGCGAGGACGCCTCGATCAACCTCGAAGCGGTGGATCAGCTGAACCGGCGCTTTCCGGGGCTGGACCTGATCCTGGTGGAATCCGGCGGCGACAACCTGTCCGCCACGTTCAGCCCGGAGCTGTCGGACCTGACTATTTACGTGATCGACGTCTCGGCCGGCGACAAGCTGCCGCGCAAGGGCGGCCCCGGGATCTGCAAGTCCGACCTGCTGGTGATCAACAAGATCGACCTGGCGCCGCTGGTCGGCGCTTCGCTGGAGATGATGAACAGCGACACCCAGCGGATGCGCAACGGCAAGCCGTTCGTGTTCAGCAACCAGAAGACCGGCCAGGGCCTTGAGGAGATCATCGCCTTCATCGAACGCCAAGGGCTGCTGACGGCGGCCTGATTCATTCAACGACAAGGAAGCTTATCCATGACGCTCAAACGCATTTTCGCTGCCGCAGCCCTGCTGCTCGCCCCGGCCCTGGCCTTCGCCCATCCGGGCCACGGCGACAGCGGCCTGGTGGCCGGCATCAGTCACCCGATCGGGGGCCTCGACCATTTGCTCGCGATGCTGGCCGTCGGCCTGTGGGCCGCCCAGCAACGGGGCGCGGCCCGCTGGGCACTGCCGTGCACCTTCGTCGGCACCATGCTGATCGGCGGTCTGCTCGGCTTCGAAGGCCTGGAACTGCCGGCGCTGGAAAGCGGCATCGCCGCCTCGGTGCTGGCGCTCGGCCTGGCCGTGGCGCTGGCGGTGCGTCCGCCGCTGGTGATGGCGGTGGCGGCGACGGCGCTGTTCGCCCTGTTCCATGGCGTGGCCCATGGGCTGGAACTGCCGGACATGTCGAGCCCATGGGCGTATGCCGCCGGCTTCGTCGTGGCGACGGCGGCGCTGCATGCGGCGGGCTATGGCGTGGTGCGCGCGCTGCCTCAGGCCGCGGCGCCGCTGGTGCGGCTGGCGGGTGCGGCGTCGGCGGCGACCGGGGCGTGGCTGTTGGCGGGTTGATCCTAGCGGCCGGATCGGGCCTCATCGCCAGCAGGGCTGGCTCCCACAGGTTTCGGGCTTGCGCTGAACCCATGCGGGAGCCAGCCCTGCTGGCGAAGGCGGCCTGACAGACACCGCGCAACTCAGGCCGAGCTCTCTGCTACCATGTCGCGCAATCGCCCCAGCCGTGACGACGTCCGCCCATGCCGCAAGCTTCCCGTTCCGCCTCCCTGCCTGAATTGACCGCCCTGTTCGGTCAGGTGCAACAGCACTTTCTCGACGTGATCGTGCCGCTCTGGCAAGGCCCTGGCTGGAACGCCGACCTGGCGCTGCCCTTCGAGGCGCTGGACGCCGCGCACAACCCAATGCCGCCGCAGCGCTACCGGGCGATGGCCTGCGCACGGCAGCTGTACCTGTTCGCCGGCCTGATCGGCCAGGTCGAGGGCGCCGAAGCCCGTGCAGCGGCGCTGTTCCGCTCGCTGCAGCGGCACTTCCACGACGCCGAGCACGGCGGCTGGTTCTACAGCATCGACCCGCAGGGCAAACCGCTGGATCGGCGCAAGGACCTCTACACCCACGCGTTCATCCTGTTCGCCTGCGCCCATTACTGGGACAAGGTGCGCGAACCGCTGGTGGAATCGACCCTCGACGCCGCCCTGGAAATCATCGCCCGGCGCTTCGCCACCGGTGACGGCCTCTACGAAGCCTGCCTCGAACCGGACTGGATCACCCTGGAGACCGGCCCGCTGCAGAACCCGCTGATGCACCTGGCCGAAGCGTTCCTCGCCACCTTGGCCGTGCGTGAAGACGCCGCCGTGCGGCAGGCGCTGACCGAGTTGTGCACAGCCATGCACGCGCGCTTCATCGACCCGCAGCAGAGTGTGCTGCTGGAGAAGCCGCTGGGCGCTGTGGATAACTGGTATGAGCCGGGGCATCAGTTCGAGTGGTATTTCCTGCTCGCCTCTTCGCCGCTGCTGCGTGGCTCGAAGCTGCATGGCGCGCTGGAACAGTCGTTCGCGTTCACCGAACGGCACGGCGTGGAACCCGCCACCGGCGCTGTGCTGGCGATGCTGGATCCGCTGCCGGAACGTCCCGCGAAGGACTCGACCCAGCGCATCTGGGCCCAGGCCGAATACCTGCGGGCGCTGACCTTGCGGGCGGACGGCGAAGCGGCGGTGCTGCGCCAGTTGCAGGCATTGCAGCAACGCTTCCTGCATGAGGGCGGCTGGCACGAGTGCCGCGACGCCGACAGCGACGTCAGCCGCAAGGACATGCCGTCCACCACGCCGTATCACCTGGCGACCTGCTACCGCGGGCTGGCCGACTATCTGCGCTGACGTTCAGTCCTCTATCGCAAGCAGGCTCGTTCCCACACCGGATCTTCGCGACACCGAAGACCTCATGTGGGAGCGAGCCTGCTCGCGAAGAACGATGACGCGGTCTTAAGCCTTGTTGCGCTCGATGGCGAACCCGGCCCAGCTCTGGCTCACCGGCATCAGCTCCAGACGGTTGATGTTGATGTGCGCCGGCGCGTTGAGCACCCAGAAGATGGTCTCGGCGATGTCCTGCGGCTGGATCGGCTCGGCGCCGGCGTAGGTGGCGTCGTAGCGCGCCTGGTCACCGGCGAAGCGCACCAGCGAGAACTCGCTTTCGCACAGGCCCGGCTCGATGTTGCTCACGCGCACGCCGGTGCCTTGCAGGTCGCAGCGCAGGTTCAGGGAAAACTGCTTCACGAACGCCTTGGTCGCGCCGTACACATGGCTGCCCGGGTACGGGTAGTTGCCGGCGATGGAGCCGAGGTTGACGATGCCCGCGCCGCGGCCGTGGGCGATCAGGCGCGGCAGCAGCAGCCGGGTGCTGTACATCAGGCCTTTGACGTTGGTGTCGACCATGGTGTCCCAGTCGTCGAGGTCGCACTTGGGTGCCGGATCCACGCCCAGCGCCAGCCCGGCGTTGTTGATCAGGCCGCGCAGAGTGGCGAAGGACGGCGGCAGGTTGGCGATCGCCTCTTCCATGGCCTTGCGGTCGCGCACGTCCAGCACCAGGCCGTGCACTTCGGTCTGTTTCGACAACTCTGCGCACAGGGCCTTGAGGCGTTCTTCACGACGGCCGGTCAGCACCAGTTTCCAGCCGGCCTCGGCAAAACGTCGGGCGCAGGCTTCGCCGAAACCGGAGGTCGCGCCGGTGATAAACAGGGTGTTGGACATCGTGTTCTCCTTGCTTCGGCCGCCGTGGGCGGCCCTTGGAATGGACAATCAGCGGGCAGCATGCCCGGCCTTTACCCTGTGGGCAACCTCCACTCCCTGTACAAAAAACGCTCAATCGCCTGAACACCCCAGCCGTCGTGGCCTGTAGCCGGATGCCCGCACGTTATCCACAATCCCTTCCACAGTTTCCGGGGGCAACTGATCCGGCGCAAAGCCACGCCGCACAAGGCTTTGCGGGCCAAATGCAAAGTTTTTCCCTTGACCCTGGACAAGCACTTGTGCCGCATCGGGCATCCTGCACGACCGCCCGGTCACCACCATGATTGCGCGAGGCCAGTAACCACGGCCCTCTGCGGCGTCTTTCCAGAGATTGCCCACAGAGTTATCCACAGGCTTGCGCACACCCCGACGGGCCCTTTGCCGGGCTGACAAAAAGGTTGACAAACGGGTCATCGCCCCAGCAAAAAATCGCTGATCAAAAAACACCCATCGAGCTGCAAGCCACGGTTTAAAAGGCTTTCAGCCAGCTACTCCCACGTTATGCACAGCCGGTTCCACAGCCGGTGGGGACAAGTCAAAACTGTGCAAAAACAGCCGTTTGCAGCGTCTTTATGTCGCGCTTCGGGAGGTTGGGATTTTGGTTTTCCACAATTGAGGCGTCATCGAAAGTCAACTGCGGGAGCGAACCTGCTCGCGTCAGCGACCTGCGAGGTTGAATGTGCCGCCGCCATCGCGAGCAGGCTCGCTCCCACAGGGTTCAAGGCACCGTCCGGGCATGAAAAAGCCCCGGGGCTTGCGACCCGGGGCTCTGTCTTGCTGTGGAAAACTCAGTGCCCGCCCAGGTAGGCGTTGCGCACCTCCTCGTTCACCAGCAGTTCCTGGCCGGTGCCGCTGAGGCGGATCTCGCCGTTGACCATCACGTACGCCCGGTCGGACAGCTTCAACGCGTGGTTGGCGTTCTGCTCGACCAGGAAGATGGTCATGCCGGTCTTCGCCAGTTCGCGCAGGGTGGCGAAGATCTGCTTCACCACGATCGGCGCCAGGCCCAGGCTCGGCTCGTCGAGCAGCAACAGCTTGGGCCGGCTCATCAGCGCGCGGGCGATGGCGAGCATCTGCTGCTCGCCGCCGGACATGGTCATGGCCCGCTGGCTGCGCCGCTCCTCGAGCCGCGGGAACAGCTCGAACATGCGCTGCATGTCTTCCTTGGCATGCTTGTCGCCGATCGGGATGGTGCCCATCAGCAGGTTTTCCTCGACGGTCATGTCGGGGAACACCCGCCGCCCTTCCGGCGACTGCGCGATGCCGTTGGAGGCGATGTAGTGGGACGACTTGTGGGTGATGTCCACGCCCTGGTAGAGGATCTGCCCGGACTCCGCCCGGGGCTGGCCGAAGATCGACATCAGCAGGGTGGACTTGCCGGCACCGTTGGAGCCGATCAGGCTGACCGTCTCCCCTTCGTTGATGTGCAGCGAAACGCCCTTGAGGGCCTGGATCGGCCCGTAGTACACGTTCAGGTCCTTGAGTTCGAGGATCGGTCGGCTCATACCACTTCCTCTTCGTCGGCGCCCAGGTAGGCGGCAATCACTTTCGGATCGTGACGGATGTCTTCAGGGCCGCCCTCGGCGATCACCACGCCGTGGTCCAGCACCACAATGTGGTCGGAAATGCTCATCACCATGCCCATGTCGTGTTCGATCAGCACCACGGTCAGATCGTGCTCGTCGCGCAGCAGCCGGATCATCGCGCTCAGCGCTTCGGTTTCCTGAGGGTTGAGGCCGGCGGCCGGTTCGTCGAGGCAGATGATCTGCGGCCGCGTGCACATGGCCCGGGCGATCTCCAGGCGGCGCTGCTGGCCGTAGGACAGCTCGCCGGCCAGGCGGTTGGCGCAGTCCACCAGATCCACCACTTCGAGCCAGTAGAACGCGCAGTCCAGCGCGTCGCTCTCGGCCTTGCGGTAGCCCTTGGTGTTGAGGATGCCGGACAGCATGTTGCGGTTGACCCACATGTGCTGGGCCACCAGCAGGTTCTCCAGCACCGACATCTCCTTGAACAGGCGGATGTTCTGGAAGGTGCGGGCCAGGCCTGCGCGGTTCACCAGGTGGGTGCCGCCGAACATCTTGTAGTACAGGCGGCTGGCGAAGGTCTTCGGCGAGACGAAGTCGGTCGGCTTGAACGACTCGCCCAGCAATTGGATGACGTTGGTCTGCCGCCCGCGCACGTTGAGTTCGATCTTGCCGCCGGAGGCCTTGTAGAACCCGGTCAGGCAGTTGAACACGGTGGTCTTGCCGGCGCCGTTGGGGCCGATCAGGGCGAAGATCGAATTGCGCTTGACCTTCAGGCTGACGTCGTTCAGCGCCTTGATGCCGCCGAAATGCATCATCAGTTTCTCGACAGAGAGCACGACTTCACTCATGGCGCAGCCCTCTCATAGTGAATGGCACCTTTGCGTGGGGTGACGCCGGTGCGGCTGATGCGGATCAGCCCCCGCGGTCGCCAGATCATCATCAACACCATCAGGATGCCGAACAGCAGCACGCGGTATTCGGCGAAGCTGCGCAGCAGTTCCGGGGCGACGGTGAGCACGAACGCGGCGATCACCACGCCGATGGTCGAACCCATGCCGCCCAGCACCACGATGGCGAGGATCAGCGCCGACTCGAAGAAAGTGAACGAGGTCGGGTTGACGAAGCCCTGGTACGTGGCGAAGAACACCCCGGCCAGGCCGGCGGTGGAGGCGCCGATGGTGAACGCCGAGAGCTTGACCAGCACGTGGTTCAGGCCCATCGAGCGGCAGGCGATCTCGTCCTCGCGCAGAGCTTCCCAGGCGCGGCCCACCGGCATCTTGACCAGCCGGTGCTTGATGTACAGCACGGCCAGCACCACCAGGAACAGCACGGCGTAGATGAAGTAGTACTTGATGTCCGGGTTGTAGGCGATGCCGAAGAACTCGTGGAACGGCACTCCGCCGTCCTTCGCCCGCTTGCCGAACTCCAGGCCGAAGAAGGTCGGCAGCGGCGCCGGCATGCCGTTCGGGCCGCCGGTCAGGGACAGCCAGTTGTTGAGGATCAGGCGGATGATCTCACCGAAGCCCAGCGTCACGATCGCCAGGTAGTCGCCGTGCAGGCGCAGCACCGGGAAACCGAGGATGCACCCGGCGAGGCCGGCGGTGATCGCCGCCAGCGGCAGCACGGTCCAGAAGCCCAGCCCCAGGTACTGGTAGCCGAGCGCCAGGCCGTAGGCGCCGATGGCGTAGAACGCCACGTAACCCAGGTCGAGCAAGCCGGCCAGGCCCACCACGATGTTCAGCCCCAGCCCCAGCAGCACGTAGATCAGGCCGAGGATGACCACGCCCAGCAGGTAGGAGTTGGAGAAGAACGGCAGCGCCACGGCGACGACGATCATCAGCGGGATGATCCAGCGCAGCCGCGACTTGTAGTCCGGCGGCAGCACGTGCACGCCGGAGCCGGTGCTCTCGAAGCCGTCGAGGATGCGCAGGCCCCTGGGCGTCTGCAGGAACAGGCTCAGGGCGAAGCGCCCGGCCATGACGATGGCGATGATCCACGCCACGCGGGTGGGTTCCAGGTTGAAGCTGTAGCCGTCGAGCACGACGCCGACGATCGGGCCGAACACGATCAGGGCGATCAGGCCGGCCAGGATGGCCTCGACCACACTCTTTTTCACATCAATGGATTTGGCAGTGGTTGAAGACATCGCTTACACCTTCGACACAAGAGGACGGCCCAGCAGGCCCTGAGGCCGGAAGACCAGGACAAGCACGAGCAGCGAGAAGCTGAACACGTCCTTGTAGTCGGAGTTGACCAGGCCCGAGAACAGCGACTCGGAAATGCCCAGGATGATCCCGCCGAGCATCGCGCCAGGCAGCGAACCGATCCCGCCGAGCACGGCGGCGGTGAACGCCTTGATGCCGATGACGAAGCCTGCGTAGAAGTCGAAGGTGCCGTAGTTCATGGTGATCAGCACGCCGGCCAGGGCCGCCATCGCCGCACCGATGATGAACACGTAGGAAATCACCCGGTCGGTGTTGATCCCCAGGATCGAGGCCATCTTGCGGTCTTGCTGGGTGGCGCGGCACATGCGGCCGAGCTTGGTGTACTTGATCACGTAGGTCAGCAGGCCCATGCCGATGAACGCCGCCACCAGGATGAAGACCTTGGTGTAGGTGAGCTGGACGAAGCCGGTGCCGACGTCGATCCGCCAAGCGCCGGTGAGCAGCGTGGGCACGCCTTGCTGGCGGGCGCCCTGGCTGATCTGGGCGTAGTTCTGCAGGATCAGGGAAATGCCGATGGCGCTGATCAGGGGCGCCAGCCGTGTGGAGTTGCGCAGGGGCTTGTAGGCGATGCGTTCGATGACCCAGCCGTACACCCCGGTGACCACGATGGTGAAGACCAGGGTGCCGAGCATCAGCAGCGGGAAGGATTCGATACCGAAGTAAGCCAGCAGTGCCAGACTGATCGCCGCGAGGTAAGCGGAGATCATGTAAACCTCGCCGTGGGCGAAGTTGATCATGCCGATGATGCCGTAGACCATTGTGTAGCCGATGGCGATCAGGCCGTAGACCGACCCGAGGGTCAGGCCGTTGACCAGTTGCTGCAGGAAAATACCATCCATAACGCAATCTCACGCAGTGAGAACCTGCACGCCCGAGGGCGCGCGGCTCTTCTAGGAAAAATACAGATTTACGTCGGAGCAGGGTCAGCCGCGACCGGTCAGCCCCCGCGCCCCCTGTGGGAGCTGGCCTGCCAGCGATGACGGCCTCACATTCGGCACCGTTGGCGCCTGTCGGTCCGTCATCGCGAGCAGGCTCGCTCCCACACGGGATCTGCGCGGATCAGCCGGTCGGGCCGACGCTTATTTCTGTTTTTCCAGCTGGTGGTATTTGCCGGTCGCGTCCCACTGGTAGACCACGTAGTCGGACACTTTCAGGTCGCCCTTCTTGTCCCAGGCCTTCTCGCCCATGACGGTCTTCACCGGGTTGGCCTTCAGCCACTCGGCGGCCTTCTCGCCGCTGTTGGACTTGGCGCCGTTGAACGCGGCGGCCAGGGTCTGGACCGAGGCGTAGGCGTACAGGGTGTAGCCCTCAGGCTCGGTGCCGGCCTTGCGGAAGGCGTCCACGACGGTCTTGCTGTCCGGCAGCAGGCGCGGGTCGGCGCCGAAGGTCATCAGCACGCCGTCGACGTACTGCGGGCCGCCGGCGGTGGTCACCAGTTCGTCGGTCACGATGCCGTCGTCGGACATGAACTTCACGTCCTTCAGGCCTTCGGTGCGCAGTTGCTTGACCAGAGGGCCGGCTTCCGGATGCAGGCCGCCGAAGTAGACCACGTCGGCACCGGCCGCGCGGATCTTGGTGACTACGGCGCTGAAGTCTTTTTCGCCGCGGGTCAGGCCTTCGTACAGCACCGGCTTCACGCCGCGTTTCTCCAGCTGGGCCTTGGTGGCGTCGGCGAGGCCTTGGCCGTAGGTGTCCTTGTCGTGCAGCACGACGACCTTCTTGCCCTTGAGCACGTCGACGATGTAGTCGCCGGCCACGATGCCTTGCTGGTCGTCACGGCCGCACATGCGGAACATGGCGCTCAGGCCGCGCTCGGTGACCTGCGGGTTGGTGGAGCCTGGAGTGATCGCGATGATGCCGGCTTCGTCGTAAATCTCCGAAGCGGGGATGGTGGAGGAGGAGCAGAAGTGACCGACCACGCCGGCGACCTTCTGGTTGGTGAGGTCCTTGGCGACCGTCACGGCCTGCTTCGGCTCGCACGCGTCATCGCCCTTGACCAGCACGATCTTCTCCCCGTTGACGCCGCCCGCCGCGTTGATCGCGTCCGCCGCCGCCTGTGCCCCCTTCATGTACTGCTCGCCGAATGCCGCGTTGGCGCCGGTCATCGGGCCCGCCACACCGATCTTCACATCAGCTTGTGCAAACGCAGAGACACCCAGCGCAGCAGCCACTGCGAGGGCCAGGAAGCCTTTCTTGTAAAACGTCTGGGACATGAGGTGGTGCTCCAAGGTTTTTTTTAGTTGGCACTGCGACTTCACTTCACGAAATGCTCAGAGCAAGGGCCGTGCCATCGGTTTTTTATTCTTCAAAAAGTCGCTGCTTTCTTGTTATTTCGACTGTTTCGTTCCCATTTTCATTGGGCGTGCAACCGTCTAAACCGCGGAAGGTGAAACCAAGGTTTTTTTGAGGCGCAACCTTCGCGCGCCATCATTGCAACCGCGGCGCCAAACGACGTGCAACCCACCTGTAACAGCCCGCGTCACCGAACTGCACACTGCTGGTGCGGGACTGCTACGGCCCGCACCATTACAGGCTAGTCGCTGCGCCGGAAAGCGCCGCGTGGAGCAACAAATTTCAACACTCAGATGACGATGCGCAGGCACTGGCCCGCGTGATACAGCGAGAACCCGGCCTCGTACAGGCAACTGCGCAGGCCCACGCCCGCCAGAGGCTGCATCGGTGCGAAGGGGATCGGCAGGGCCTGAGGATTTCCGTTACACAGATAGTCGGCGAAGGCCTTGCCGACCACCGTGCCGGTGGTGACGCCGCGGCCGTTGTAACCGGTGACGGCCACGATGCCGGGCGCCGGCTCGAACAGGCGCATCAGGTGATCGGGGGTGAAGGCGATGCGCCCGGTCCAGGTGCATTCCCATTCCACCGGTTTGAGGTTGGGGAAGTAGTGCCGCTGCACCCGGTCGGCCCAGGCCTTGAGGAACCACGCCGGCTTCTGGTTGCCGTTGCCCAGGCTGCCGAGCAGCAGCCGGCCGTCCTTGTCGCGGCGGATGCTGCTCAGCACCTGGCGGGTGTCCCACGAGCCCTGCCCGCCCGGCAGGATTTCCTGGGCGGCGTCCTCGGTCAGCGGCACCGAAGCGACCTGATAGTAGTAGCCGGGGAAGAAATTGCGCTTGAGCTCAGTCCAGTCGCCTTCGGTGTAGGCGTTGGAGGCGATCACCACCTGCTCGGCCAGCACCGAGCCTTGCTCGGTCTGCACCGACCATTTCGCCCCTTGCCGTTCCAGCCGGACGACCGGCGAATGGTCGAACACCTGCCCTCCGAGGCCCGCAACCGCCTTGGCCAGCCCCGTGACATAGCCCATCGGATTGAGCGTGCCGGCGCGGCGGTCGAGCAACGCGGCGGCGATCTTGCGGGTGCCGGTGGCCCGTTCGCAGGCCTGGCCGGTGAGCAGTTCCACCGGCGCGCCCCGGCGCTTCCATTGTTCCTCGCGGCTGCGCAGGTCCGCCTCGCCCCGGGCGTTGTGCGCCATGTGCAGGGTGCCTTCGCGGCGCAGCTGGCAATCGATGGCGTATTTGTCCACCAGGCTGAACACCAGCGCCGGCGCCGCCCCCAACATGCGGTTGAGCTGGCTGCCCACCGCTTCGCCGAAGCCGGCCTCGATCTCGTCCGGCGGGATCCACATGCCGGCGTTGACCAGCCCGACGTTGCGCCCCGAGCCGCCATGGCCGGCGCGGTGGGCTTCGAGCACGCAGACGCGCTTGCCCTTCTCCAGCAGGTGCAGGGCCGCCGACAACCCGGTGAACCCGGCGCCGACCACGCACACATCGACCTTGACCTCACCCTTGAGCGCCGCGTTGTCGGGCCTTTGCGGCGTGAGGGTTTCCCACAGACATTCTTCGCGTAACGGCATTGCCAGACTCCAACAGAAACCCAACAAACACACTGTCCAGAATGTGGGAGCCAACCTGCCGGCGAAAGCGGCACATCAGCCAACATTGATGTCGACTGACCCGCCGCCGTCGCCGGCAGGCCGGCTCCCACAGGGGATCGTCATCTCACCGACGGTTCAGTCGAAGGTGATGCCCTGGGCCAGCGGCAGCTCCAGCGAATAGTTCACGGTGTTGGTCTGGCGGCGCATGTAGGCGCGCCAGGCATCGGAACCCGACTCGCGGCCGCCGCCGGTCTCCTTCTCGCCGCCGAACGCGCCGCCGATCTCCGCGCCGCTCGGGCCGATGTTGACGTTGGCGATGCCGCAGTCGCTGCCCACCGCCGACATGAACTTCTCGGCCTCACGCACATCGGTGGTGAAGATGCACGACGACAGGCCTTGCGGCACGGCGTTGTTCAGGCGCAGGGCCTCTTCGAAATCCGTGTAGCCGACCACGTACAGGATCGGCGCGAAGGTCTCGCTGCACACCACGTCGCTCTGCTCCGGCATTTCGACGATGGCCGGCGACACGTAGTAGGCGTTGGGGAACTGCTCCTGCAACTGGCGCTGACCGCCGAACACCCGGCCGCCCTCGCTCAAGGCCTGCTCCAGCGCATCCTGCATGTTGTCGAAGCTGTGCTTGTCGATCAGCGGGCCGATCAGGTTGCCTTCCAGCGGATGGCCGATGCGCACCTTCGAATACGCGGCCTTCAGGCGGGTGACGATTTCCTCTTTCACCGATTCGTGGGCGATCAGCCGGCGCAGGGTGGTGCAGCGCTGGCCGGCGGTGCCGACGGCGCTGAACAGGATGGCGCGCACGGCCATGTCCAGGTCGGCGCTCGGGCCGAGGATCATCGCGTTGTTGCCGCCCAGTTCGAGAATGCTGCGGGCGAACCGCGCCGCGACCTTCGGCGCCACTTCACGGCCCATGCGGGTGCTGCCGGTGGCGCTGATCAGCGCCACGCGCGGGTCGTCCACCAGCGCTTCGCCGGCGTCGCGGCCGCCGATCACCACCTGGCTCAGGTGCGCCGGGGCGTCGCTGAAGTTCTTCGCCACCCGCTCGAACAGCGCCTGGCAGGCCAGCGCGGTGAGCGGGGTCTTCTCCGACGGCTTCCACACCACCGGGTTGCCGCAGACCAGCGCCAGCGTGGTGTTCCACGCCCACACCGCGACCGGGAAGTTGAAGGCGCTGATCACCCCGACCACGCCCAGCGGATGCCAGGTCTCGCGCATGTGGTGGCCCGGACGCTCGGACGCGATGGTCAGGCCGTACAGCTGGCGCGACAGGCCGACGGCGAAGTCGCAGATGTCGATCATCTCCTGCACTTCGCCCAGGCCTTCCTGGGTGATCTTGCCGGCTTCCCACGACACCAGCTCGCCGAGGTCGGCCTTGTGCGTGCGCAGCACTTCGCCGAACTGGCGCACCAGCTCGCCGCGGCGCGGGGCCGGCACCTGGCGCCACAGCGCGAACGCATGATCGGCGCGACTGATGTGCTGCTCGACTTCGGCCGGGCCTTCCCAGTTCACGGCGGCGATGCGGCTGCCGTCGATGGGCGAATGCACCGGCACTCTGCCGTTCTGGTACAGGGCCGGGTTCACACCAAGACGATCAAGCAATGCGGCAACCATGGGTCACTCCTCAAGCGGAAACTGAATGTGGGCGGCCGCGCTGAAGCGGCCGTGCAGGCCTTTAGTTGTAGCCTCAGGGCGGCTGTGCAACAAACGACCTTTACGCGAGATATCATTCCGTTTATTCATGCTGCGTCATGCCAGCCAGAGAATGCCGGCCAGAACACAAGAAAAAGGATTGCCCATGCTCAACAAACGCCACCTGCCGTCGATCACCGCACTGCAGTGCTTCGAGGCCGTGACCCGGCACCTGAGCTTCACCCGGGCCGCCGAGGAACTGAACCTGACCCAGAGCGCCGTCAGCAAGCAGGTGGCGCAACTGGAGGAATTGCTGCAGCACCTGCTGTTCCGCCGGGTGCGCCGGCGCCTGCAGATGACCCCGGCCGGCGACCTGTACCTGGTGGAGGTGCGCAAGATCCTCACCCAGGTGGAGATGTCCACCCACTACCTGCGTTCCTACGGCGGCGAGACCGAAGTCCTGCGGGTGTCCACCCCCTCGACCTTCGGCGCCCGCTGGCTGGTGCCGCGCCTCAAGGGCTGGCGGCTGCGCCATCCGTCGATCCACCTGGACCTGTGCAACGAGCACGAGGCCGACGACTTGCTGCAAGGGCGCAGCGACCTGGCGTTCTACTTCGGCCAGGGCTCGCGGCCCGGCACCGAGTGCCTGAAGCTGTTCGGCGAAGAACTGGTGCCAGTGTGCGCGCCGGGCAGCCTGCCGGACACGCCGTTCACCGACCCCACGCAACTGACGGACCTGGTGCTGCTGCAGAACGCCTCGCGCCCCCAGGCCTGGCACGACTGGTTCGACAGCCAGGGCCGCCAGACCGAACACAGCTACCACGGCCCGCGCTTCGAAACCTTCTATATGTGCATCCGCGCCGCCCAGGTCGGCTGCGGCGTGGCGCTGCTGCCGAGGTTCCTGGTGGAGGAAGAGCTGGCCGACGGCAAGCTGGTCATCCCGTGGCCCCACGCGATGCCCAGCACCGACGCCTACTACCTGGCCTACCCGGAGCACGCGGCGGAAGTGCCCAAGGTGCGGGATTTCGTGAAATGGATGCTGGAACAGGTCGACAGCCCGGATCCGCTTGCGCCTTGACCCGCCGCGGCAACGTGCCTCGCCCGGCAAATTTTGCTGGCGTTTCCTGCCGCCGATGTGCGCCACTAGCGCCATCGATTGATGCCGTGCCACCGCACGGCCCGCCCGGAGACCGTTTATGAGCGAGAGTGTGTTTGCCGATCGCATCGTGCAGAACCTGCTCGACACCGACTTCTACAAGCTGACGATGATGCAGGCGGTGCTGCATAACTACCCCAACGTCGAAGTCGAATGGGAGTTCCGCTGCCGCAACGCCGAGGACCTGCGCCCGTACCTGGCGGAGATCCGCTTCCAGATCGAGCGCCTGGCCGAGCTGAGCCTGAGCGCCGACCAGTTGAGCTTCCTGGAGCGCATTTCCTTTCTCAAGCCGGACTTCCTGCGCTTTCTCGGCCTGTTCCGCTTCAACCTGCGCTACCTGCACACCGGCATCGAAAACGGCGAGCTGTTCATCCGCCTGCGCGGGCCGTGGCTGCACGTGATCCTGTTCGAGGTGCCGCTGCTGGCGATCGTCAGCGAAGTGCGCAACCGCTACCGTTACCGCGACATCACCCTGGAGCTGGCACGCGAGCAGCTGTACCGCAAGTTCGACTGGCTCAACGCCAATGCCTCGACCGAGGAGCTTTCGCAGTTGCAGGTGGCCGACTTCGGCACACGCCGCCGGTTCTCGTACCGCGTGCAGGAAGAAGTGGTGAACGTGCTCAAGCACGACTTCCCCGGCCGCTTCGTCGGCACCAGCAACGTGAACCTGTCCCGGGAACTGGACATGAAGCCGCTGGGCACCATGGCCCACGAATGGATCATGGCCCACCAGCAACTCGGCCCGCGGCTGATCGACAGCCAGAGCGCCGCCCTCGACTGCTGGGTGCGCGAATACCGGGGCCTGCTGGGGATCGCCCTGACCGACTGCATCACCACCGACGCGTTCCTCGGCGATTTCGACCTGTACTTCGCCAAGCTCTTCGACGGCCTGCGCCATGACTCCGGGGATCCGGTGCTGTGGGGCGAAAAATGCATCGCCCACTACCACCGGCTCGGCATCGACCCGATGAGCAAGACCCTGGTCTTCTCCGACAGCCTGACCTTGCCCAAGTCGCTGGAGATCTTCCGGGCGCTGCACGGGCGGATCAACGTGAGCTTCGGCATCGGCACCAACCTGACCTGCGACATTCCAGGTGTCGAACCGATGAGCATCGTGCTTAAAATGACCGCCTGCAACGGCCAACCGGTGGCGAAGATCTCCGACGAGCCGGGCAAGACCCACTGCAAAGACCCGAATTTCGTCGCCTACCTGCGACACGTTTTCCAGGTTCCTGCCGTTTCCAGCCTATCTAGCAAGGAGTGAATTCATGCAAGCCGTACAGCGTGAGATTGCTGAACAGCTCAAGGTCCAGCCGCCGTTCGCGGACCACAAGGCCCTCGAGGCGGAAGTCGCGCGCCGCGTCGCCTTCATCCAGGACTGCCTGGTCAACGCCGGCCTCAAGACCCTGGTGCTGGGCATCAGCGGCGGCGTCGATTCCCTGACCGCCGGCCTGCTGGCCCAGCGCGCCATGCGTGAGCTGCGCGAGCGCAGCGGCGACGACGGCTACAGGTTCATCGCCGTGCGCCTGCCCTACGACGTGCAGTTCGACGAGCACGACGCCCAGGCCTCGGTGGACTTCATCGACCCCGACGAGCGCCACACGGTCAACATCGGTCCTGCGGTGAAATCCCTGGCCGGTGAAGTGGCGGCGTTCGAAGGCAAGCAAGCGGTGCAGAAAGACTTCGTGCTCGGCAACACCAAGGCGCGCATGCGCATGGTGGCCCAGTACACCATCGCCGGCGCCGCCCATGGCCTGGTGATCGGCACCGACCACGCGGCGGAGGCGGTGATGGGCTTTTTCACCAAGTTCGGCGACGGCGCCTGCGACCTGGCGCCGCTCAGCGGGCTGGTGAAGAACCAGGTGCGGGCGATCGCCCGCAGCTTCGGCGCGCCGGAACCGCTGGTGGAAAAGATCCCGACCGCCGACCTGGAAGACCTGGCGCCGGGCAAGCCGGACGAAGCGTCCCACGGCGTGACCTACGTCGAGATCGACGCCTTCCTGCACGGCGAGCCGGTGCGCCAGGAAGCGTTCGACATCATCGTCAACACCTACAAAAAGACCCACCACAAACGGGTGATGCCGTTTGCCCCGTGAGTGACGAACGATCCGGCTGACTTCATCGCGAGCAGGCTCGCGCCCCCAAGGACAACGCCAGCCTGTGGGAGCGAGCCCGCTCGCGATGAACGATGACGCGGTCAACGGTCGGACACATGAAAAAGCCCGCCGGGGAGTCGATCCCCGGCGGGCTTTCTTTTGGCCTGAACGTCGGTCGCTGCCGACGATCCCTAGGCCGTCACTTGACGGTGACGGTGCCCTTCATCATCGAGATGTGGCCCGGGAACGAGCAGAAGAAGCCATAGGCTTCACCGGCGGTCAGCTTGGACACGTCGATGGTCAGCGAATCCTTCTCGCCGGCGCCGATGATCTTGGTGTGGGCGATGACGCGGGCGTCGCCCTCTTTCAGGTAGTTCTTGTCGATGCCGGCGGCCAGGCCGTCGGTGGCGATCGGCTGCATGTCGGCTTCTTTGCTGATCACCAGGTTATGGCCCATCACGTTCTTCGGCAGGCTGCCGGAGTGGGTCAGTTCGACGGTGAAGGTCTTGCAGCTCTTGTCGATTTCAATGGCCTTGGTGTTGAAGGACATCTGGTCGGTGGAATCTACGGTGGTTTTGCACTCTGCAGCCATCAGTTGGCCGCTGGCCAGGGCCAGCAGGGATACCGCAACAACTTTGGAAAACATGGTGAATCTCCAAGGCAGGGTTAACAGAAACAAGAGTGGTTGGAAGACTGCCTGAAATCTTCGCAAGTTCCTATGACCTGAGTCAAAGATTGTATACAACTTTCAGGCTATGACACTCATCGAAACAATCTACCGGCCAGAACCACGGCCCGGGCCTATGATCGGCCCATCCCACTGAAACGGAGTGCCGATCATGTTCTTTAACGGTTTGCTGCGCAGCCTGCTTGCCGCCTACGCCTGCGGTGCCAGCGGTACCTGTGAGACGCCGGAACGCGAAGTCTAGTCCTTGGACTGCGGCCTCGCTGCCGCTACCCTGTGCGACTGATCGACACAGGAGCAAGGCATGTCTCTCACTTCCGTTTGTGTATTTTGCGGCGCCAACGCCGGCACCGACCCGGCGTACACCGAAGCCGCCGTCGCCCTCGGCCGGGCATTGGCCGAGCGCAAGTTGACCCTGGTCTACGGCGGCGGCGCCGTCGGGCTGATGGGCATCGTCGCCGATGCCGCACTGGCGGCCGGCGGTGAAGTGGTCGGGATCATCCCGCAGGCCCTGATGGACAAGGAAATCGGCCACAAGGGGCTCACCCGCCTGGAAGTGGTCGACGGCATGCACGCCCGCAAGGCGCGGATGGCCGAGCTCAGCGACGCGTTCATCGCCCTGCCCGGCGGCCTCGGCACCCTGGAAGAACTGTTCGAGGTCTGGACCTGGGGCCAGCTCGGCTACCACGGCAAGCCGCTGGGCCTGATGGAAGTGAACGGTTTCTACAGCAAGCTCACCGCGTTCCTCGATCACCTCGTCGGCGAAGGCTTCGTCCGCGCGCCGCACCGGGACATGCTGCAGGTCAGCGATTCGCCGCAGGCACTGCTCGACGCCCTCGACCGCTGGCAGCCGACCGTCGCCCCCAAGTGGGTGGACCAGAAGCCGAAGTGAGGCTTCACGCCAGGAGTCGCTCCCCCATGGCCATGCAAGGCGCCGACCCTGTGGGAGCCAGCCTGCTGGCGATAGCGCCAGTGAGGGCGCCGCAAACTGCGGCTCCCGCACTGGACAGGTGAACCCCACCGCATCGCGGTCAATCCAGCGGCATCACCGTGACCCGCACCTCCGGGTCATGGCTGCCCCCGCCCAGAATCACCCCGCGCAACGGCGACACATCGGAGAAGTCCCGACCCCAGGCCAGGGTGATGTGCTCCAGCGCCGGCTGCACATTGTTCGTCGGGTCGAAGTCCACCCAGCCCAGCACCGGGCAAAACACCGACACCCAGGCGTGGGACGCGTCGGCGCCGATCAGCCGGGGCTGGCCCGGCGGCGGCCGGGTCAGCAGGTAGCCGCTGACGTAACGCGCCGCCAACCCCCGGGAGCGCAGGCAGGCCAGCATCAGGTGGGCGAAGTCCTGACAGACCCCGCGCCGCCGCTCCAGCACTTCCACCAGCGGCGTCGCGACCTGGGTCGCTTCGGCATCGAAGGTGAACTCGCTGAAGATTTTCTGCATCAAGGCCTGCACCGCCCAGAGCATGGCCCGCCCCGGCGTGAAGCAGCTGTCGGAGAACTCGACGAAGCGGCGCTTGAGGTGCACATAGGGCGATTCGAACCGATAGCGGCAGGCTTCCAGCACGTGGGGCAAGAGCGGCCGGCCGCTGTAGGCCAGCGCGGCGCACGTCGCCTCCCAGGCCGGGGACAAGGCAAAGTCCATTGCCGGTCGCGCCAGTACCTCGACCATCAGCCGCGCACTGACCTGCAACTCGTCATGGGGCCGCTCGAACGCCAGGCGCGTCAGCGGGTTGCCGAACACGTCCAGCTCGTCCCGGCGGGCGGTCGGCTCCGGACTGATCAGCAGACGCTGCTCGGTGCAGCGCTGCCAGGCACACTCGCGGGGCCACAGATGGGCCAACTGCTGCGCCAGCGAAACCGGGCTGTCGTAGCGGTAGCAGGTGTCGTGGAGGACTTGGTAGCGGGCATTCATCAGACGGACACCGTGCGCTGGCTGACATCGTCGACATGGGCGAAATGGCGCAGGGCCAGGCGATCGGACACCTGCGCGCTGACATCGGCGATCTCTTGCAGCAGGTCGGCCAGCCCGTCGAGCGCGGCGCGCACGCTGGCCTCGCCGAACAGCGGGTTCTCCAGGCAGCCGAGGTCGATGCGCGCCAGACGCTCGGCCAATGGCGCCAACCCGGCTTCCCTCGGTGCGCCGAAATCATCGTTCAGCCGCTTGACGGTGCGGGCCACCAGCTTCAGCTGGAACAGCACCGCGTGGGGGTTCTGTTCGTCGAGCAGCAACAGGTCGAGCACCGGGATCAACTGCGCCACCGCCAGGTAGCGTGAACGGTAGGTGATGCTGCTGTTGCCCAGCTCCAGCAACCACTCAAGCCCCGCCTGGTCAAACGCGCCGGCGCCCCGCAGGAACGCCGCCAGGCTGGCGCTGAGGAACTGCAATCGCTCGATCCGCCGCCCGATCATCAGGAAGCGCCAGCCCTCGTCGCGGGTCATGTCGTCCAGGGCGAATCCGGACAGCGCCGCCAGCGAGGTCACCAGCCGGTTGAGGAAATCCAGCAGCTCGCCGAAGTCCGGCTCGTCGCCGTCCAGTTCGGCGGCCTCGCGCTGCAGCTCCACCAGCGCCTGCCAGTTTTCCCGCGACAGCTTGCCGCGCACCTGGGACGCCGCCCATTGCAGGCGCTGCAGGTTGGCGCGCAGGCTGAACGACCAGTCTTCGCCGAGCAGCGCCGCCAGCAGGCGCTGCGGCAGTTCGCCTTCGTCCGGCAGCAGCATCAGCCGTTCGCCGAGATCCACGGCGGCCTGCAAGGCCTGCGGATCGTCGCCGTCGATGTAGCGCGCCAGCACGATCCGCAGCAACCGCGCACTGTCGTCGCAGCGCTCGCAATAGCGGCCGAACCAGAACAGGTTCTCCACCACCCGCGACGGCAGGTAAGGGTCGCGCCGCACCAGGTCGTGCACGCCGATGCTGCGTTGGGCCTTCCACTGTTCGCCGCTCGGCGGCCGGTCGCCCAGCACCCAGGTGTCCTTGCTGGCGCCGCCGCGCTGCATCGACACCACTTCGGCGTCGGCCTCGGCGGCCACCCGGGTCAGCCCGCCCGGCAACACCCGGTAGCCCTCGCGGCTCGCCACCGCGTACAGGCGCATGCCGATGGCCCGCGCCTGCAACTGGCCGTCCTCGGCCTGCCAGACCGGCGCCTGGGACAGCTGCGCCAACTCTTGCGCGACATAGGCATAAGGCCGCGCCTGCATGCGCTCGGCGAGGGCCTGGCGCTGTTTTTCACTCAAATCGCGGCCGAACACGGGCGTGAAGCTCTGTGAAGGAAAGGCCGGCTTGATCAGCAGCTCCGGCAGTTTTTCCAGGGCCTGGGCCAGCACCGGCGCCTCACCGCACCACCAGGTGGCGATGGACGGCAGAATCAGTTCTTCGCCGAACAGGTGCTGGCTGATCTTCGGCAGGAACCCCAGCAACCCCGGCGACTCCAGCACGCCGCTGCCCAGCGCGTTGGCCACCAGCACCCGCCCGCGGCGCACCGCCTCCAGCAGGCCGGGCACGCCGAGGGCCGAGTCGGTGCGCAGCTCCAGCGGGTCGCAGAAATCATCGTCGAGCCGGCGCATGATCGCGTGCACCCGACGCAGGCCGCTGAGGGTCTTGAGGTACACCGTGGCGTCGCGCACGGTGAGGTCGCCGCCCTCCACCAGCGGATAGCCGAGCTGCCGCGCCAGGTACAGGTGTTCGAAATAGCTTTCGTTGAACCGCCCCGGCGTCAGCAGCACCACCAGCGGCGTCTCGCTGTCGCCCGGCGCCTGGCGCACGAGGGTTTCCTGGAGCGTGCGGAAGAAGCCCGCCAGGTGCTGCACCCGCAGGTCCCGGTACAGCTCGGGGAAGGCACGGGACACGATGGTGCGGTTCTCCAGCGCATACCCAGCCCCGGACGGCGCCTGGGTGCGGTCCGCCGTGACCCACCAGCGGCCGTCCGGCGTGCGCGCCAGATCCGCCGCGTACAGATGCAGGAACGCCCCGTCCGGCGGCGAAATGCCCTGACAGGGCCAGAGGAAGTTGTTGTGGCCGAACACCAGCTCCGCCGGCAGCAGCCCTTCGCGGATCAGCCGCTGCGGGCCGTACAGGTCCGCCAGCACCGCATTGAGCAGCCGCGCCCGCTGGGCGATCCCGGCCGACAGCCGCTGCCACTCGTCGGCGGCGATCACATGGGGCAGCAGGTCCAGCTCCCACGGGCGGTCGGCGCCCTTGGGGTCGGCATAGACGTTGTAGGTGACGCCGTTCTCCTGGATCTGCCGCGCCAGCAGCGCCTGACGCTGCGCCAGTTGATGCGGCGTGCTGCGCTGCAACTGGTCGAACAGCCGGCGCCAGTGCGGACGCACCGCGCCGCTGCCGTCGAGCAGTTCGTGGTAGGTGCCCGCCGTCAGCGGGTAGCGGTCAAGCAGGTCTGGCATGGAGAGCTCGGCAACCGGCAAGGAACGGTCAGACTAACGCAGGCACGTGACACCCGGATATACGAAAAGTCCGAGCGTCGCGTACGGTTCAGAAACGTCGCAAATCGAGAGTCAGCGGAAACTCGTCATCCGTTTCCACCTCCGCTATGGGAATGTTCCCCGGCGTGTGCCCGATGCGGAAGAAACGCGCCAGGCGCCGGCTCTCCGCCTCGTTGGCATTGACCGGCAACGTCTCGAAATTGCGCCCGCCCGGATGGGCGACATGGTACTGGCAGCCGCCGAGGGAACGCTGCGCCCAGGTGTCGACCAGGTCGAACACCAACGGTGCGTGCACGCCGATGGTCGGTTGCAGGCAGTTGGCCGGCTGCCAGGCGCGGAACCGCATCCCGGCCACGTATTCGCCGACCCGCCCGGTGGGGTGCAGCGGCACCGCAACGCCGTTGCAGGTCAACCGATGCCGCTGCGGCATCCATCCGCAGACCTTGACCTGCACGCGCTCCAGCGAAGAGTCGACGTAACGCACCGTACCGCCCGCCCCGCCCTCTTCGCCCAGCACATGCCAGGGTTCGAGGGCCTGGTGCAGCTCCAGTTCGACGCCGTTGACGGCATAGTCGCCGAGCTTGGGGAAGCGGAACGCCTGATGCGCCGCAAACCATTCGGCCCGCAACGGATAGCCGGCCCGGTCGAGGTCGTCGATGACCTCGGCGAAATCCTGCGCGATGAAGTGCGGCAGCATGAAGCGGTCGTGCAGCTCGGTGCCCCAGCGCGCCAGTTTCGGCGGCGCATAGGGCTCGCGCCAGAAGCGCGCCACCAGCGCCCGCAGCAACAGTTGCTGGATCAGGCTCATGCGCGCATGGGGCGGCATCTCGAAGGCGCGCAGCTCCAGCAGGCCCAGGCGTCCGCTGGCGCCGTCCGGCGAATAGAGCTTGTCGATGCAGAACTCGGCGCGGTGGGTGTTGCCCGTGACGTCGATCAGCAGGTTGCGCAGCAACCGGTCCACCCGCCACGGCGGGCATTGCTCACCTGGCGCCGGCATCTGCTTAAAGGCGATCTCCAGTTCATACAGGGCGTCGTTGCGCGCCTCGTCGACCCGGGGCGCCTGGGACGTCGGGCCGATGAACAGGCCGGAAAACAGGTACGACAGCGACGGGTGGTTGTGCCAGTAACTGATCAGGCTGCGCAGCAGGTCCGGACGGCGCAGGAACGGCGAGTCGGCCGGCGTCGCCCCGCCGAGGACGAAATGGTTGCCGCCGCCGGTGCCGGTGTGCCGCCCGTCGATCATGAATTTCTCGGTGGACAGCCGGGTCAGCCGCGCCTGCTCGTAGAGGAACTCCGTGCGTTCGACCAGTTCGTCCCAGGTGGCGGACGGTTGGACGTTGACTTCGATCACCCCCGGATCCGGGGTGATGCGGAAGTTGGCTAGGCGCGGGTCGGCCGGCGGCTCATAGCCTTCCAGCAACACCGGGCAGTTGAGCTCCTGGGCGGTAGCCTCGATGGCCGCCACCAGCTCCAGATACTCCTCCCCCCGCTGCAACGGCGGCATGAACAGGTACAGGCGCCCGCCCCGCGGTTCGGCGCACAGCGCGGTGCGGGTCAGCCAGTCGGCGGACGCATCCACCGCCGGCCGGCGCTCGTCAGCCTCGGCGGGCTCGCCGTGCCGGTTGAGCTGCGCGGTGTCCGGAAGGTCGGGGAAGTCCTGGTTCGGGTCGTTGGGATGGACGTACGGATACTCCGCCGCCTTCACCCACGGCTGCGACGCCAGCGGCAGGCGGTAGCCCAGCGGCGAATCCCCCGGCACCAGCCGGCAGTGGTCGTCGCGCAGGTACCAGCGCCCGCTCTGCCACTGGTCGCCCTTGGCGGTACGCGCCAGCGGCAGCACCTGGCCGATCACCTTGCCCAGCCCCTGGCTGAAGACCTTGCGCAGGCGCGCCCGCTCCAGCGGATCCTCCAGCCGCGGATCCTCGGCGCTGACGTTGACCGGCAAGGCGCCCTCGCGCCACAGGTAATGGAGATGGTCTTCGTAGGCCGCGAACACGAACCGCGCCGGCAACCTCAAGCGTTCGGCGACGCTCGCCAGAAAGCGCCCGGCCAACGCGCTGTCGGCGCCGTAGTCCTGCCGCTCGTCGGCGATCAGCGCGCTGTTGCGCCAGACCGGCACGCCGTCGCGGCGCCAATGGCAGTTCAGCGACCAGCGCGGCAACTGCTCGCCGGGATACCACTTGCCCTGCCCGAAGTGCACCAGCCCTTTTGGGGCGTAATGTTCGCGCAGGCGCCGGAACAGTTCGGCGGAGAGCCGGCGCTTGTCCGGGCCGAGGGCGGCGGTGTTCCATTCGGCGCCGTCGGGGTCGTCGATGGAGACGAAGGTCGGCTCGCCCCCCATGGTCAGGCGCACATCGCCTTCGAGCAGGTCGGCGTCGATCCGCCGCCCCAGCGCCTGGATCGCCTGCCACTGCCCGTCGGTGTAGGGCTTGGTGACCCGTGGCGTTTCCAGGATCCGCTCCACGGTCATCTCGTGGCTGAACTCGCACCCGCAAGGCTCCACCATCCCGCTGACCGGTGCCGCCGACGACGGATCGGGACTGCACGCCAGCGGGATGTGCCCCTCGCCGGCGAACAGCCCGGACGTGGCGTCCAGGCCGATCCAGCCTGCGCCGGGCAGGTACACCTCGCACCAGGCGTGCAGGTCGGTGAAGTCCGCTTCGGTGCCGGACGGGCCGTCGAGGCTCTTCACATCCGCCGTCAGTTGAATCAGGTAGCCGGAGACGAAGCGCGCCGCCAACCCGAGATGGCGCAGCAGCTGCACCAGCAGCCACGCCGAGTCGCGGCAGGAGCCGGAGGCGCATTCGAGGGTCTCTTCCGGGGTCTGCACGCCCGGCTCCAGGCGGATCAGGTAGTTGATGTCCTGGCTCAGGCGTTGGTTGAGCGCCACCAGGAAATCCACGGCCGGCAGCGGCGTGCGGTCGATGCCGTCGAGGTAGGCCTTGAACGTTGGCGTCAGCGGCAGGGTTTCGAGGTACGGCGCCAGCTCCTTGCCCTCGTCGGCCCCATAGGCGAAGGGGATCCGTTCGGCGTAGGGCTCAAGGAAGAAGTCGAACGGATTGAACACCGCCATCTCCGCCAGCAGGTCGACTTCGACCCGCAACGTGTCGGTCTTTTCCGGGAACACCAGCCGCGCCAGATAGTTGCCCTGGGGATCCTGCTGCCAGTTGATGAAATGCTGCCTGGGCGTGACCTTCAGCGCATAGGACAGGATCCGCGTGCGGCTATGGGCGGCCGGGCGCAGACGGACGATCTGCGGCCCGAGCTCGACGGCGCGGTCGTAGCGGTAGTGCGTGACGTGGTGCAAGGCGACTTGAATCGACACGGCGTGCCTCCTGCGGGCCTGGGCGTAGTCAACGGCGCGCAAGACTTGTGCCATGCGGGGGCTTGGGCGCCGTTGCGAAAATGCACAGGGCAGTACAGCACCGAAATCGGGCGGCGGGCGGAAATGGGCCGGGGAAATTGCGCCTGAATGTGGCAGGCCTGTGGATAACTGCAGTCTGTACCGGCCTCATCGCCAGCAGGCTGGCTCCCACAGTGTTCGCGTCGGGCACAACATCACTGAACACCGCTGAACCTGTGGGAGCGGACTTGCCCCGGGCGGCGACCCGACGAAGGGGCCGGAACGGCAACAGGTTTCTTGCGGCCGGAATGAAGAACGCCAACCCGAAGGTTGGCGTCCTGTTCAGCTCACATGCGCATCAGCGCGGCACCACCGGCTTGCGCGCAGGCTTGGGCCCCTTGCCCTTGGCGGCGTCCTTGCGCTCCTTGGCCGCCTGCTGGTTGCGGGCGAACGCTTCGGCCTTGGCCTTCTCGCGCTTGTCCCACGGGTTGCCGCCGTCGCTGCCGCGGGGCGGCAGGCCGGTGTGCTGGGTGAGGATCTTGGTGGTCTTGTCCTTGGCGACCTTGTGGCTGCCGGCCGGCGTCGAGTTCTTGCGCCGGGCGCTCTGGTAGCTGTCGGTGGCCGGCTGGTGCGCCGGGATCAGCTGATGCTTGCCCGAACCGATCAGGTCGCCCCGGCCCATGCGCAGCAACGCTTCGCGCAGCATCGGCCAGCCCTTCGGATCGTGGTAGCGCAGGAACGCCTTGTGCAGGCGGCGCTGCTCCTCGCTCTTGACGATGGTCACGCCGTCGCTCTTGTAGGTGACCTTGCGCAGCGGGTTCTTGCCCGAGTGGTACATCGCGGTGGCGGAGGCCATCGGCGACGGGTAGAACGCCTGCACCTGATCGGCGCGGAAGCCGTTGCCCTTGAGCCACAGGGCCAGGTTCATCATGTCTTCGTCGGTGGTGCCCGGGTGGGCAGCGATGAAGTACGGGATCAGGTACTGCTCCTTGCCCGCTTCCTTCGAGAACTTCTCGAACATGCGCTTGAAGCGGTCATAGGTGCCGATGCCCGGCTTCATCATCTGGTTGAGCGGGCCTTCCTCGGTGTGCTCCGGGGCGATCTTCAGGTAGCCGCCGACGTGGTGGGTCACCAGCTCCTTGACGTATTCCGGCGACTCGACCGCCAAGTCGTAGCGCAGGCCGGAGGCGATCAGGATCTTCTTCACGCCCGGCAGCGCACGGGCGCTGCGGTACAGCTGAATGAGCGACGAGTGGTCGGTGTTCAGGTTCGGGCAGATGCCGGGGAACACGCAGGACGGCTTGCGGCACGCGGATTCGATCTCCGGGCTCTTGCAGGCGATGCGGTACATGTTCGCGGTCGGGCCGCCGAGGTCGGAAATGACCCCGGTGAAGCCCGGCACCTTGTCGCGGATCTCTTCGATCTCGCGGATGATCGACTCTTCCGAGCGGTTCTGGATGATCCGCCCTTCGTGCTCGGTGATCGAGCAGAAGGTGCAGCCGCCGAAGCAGCCGCGCATGATGTTCACCGAAAAACGGATCATCTCGTAGGCCGGGATCTTTTCCTTGCCGTACGCCGGGTGCGGAATGCGCTGGTACGGCATGCCGAACACGTAGTCCATTTCCTCGGTGGTCATCGGAATCGGCGGCGGGTTGAACCAGACGTCGGTCTCGCCGTGGCGCTGCACCAGCGCACGGGCGTTGCCGGGGTTGGTCTCCAGGTGCAGCACGCGGTTGGCGTGGGCGTACAGAACCGGGTCGTTGCGCACCTTCTCCATGGACGGCAGGCGGATCACGGTCTTGTCCCGGGTCATCTTCGGGCTCGCCAGGATCTGCACGACCTTGGCTTCCTGCGGGTCTTCGACCGGGCCCTTCTCCTGCTCGATGGCGCAGGCGGCGGTGTCCTGGGTGTTGACGTACGGGTTGATGATCTTGTCGATCTTGCCCGGACGGTCGATGCGCGTGGAGTCGACCTCGTACCAGCCCTGCGGGGTGTCGCGGCGGATGAACGCGGTGCCGCGCACATCGGTGATGTCTTCGATCTTCTGGCCGTAGGACAGGCGCTGGGCGACCTCGACGATGGCCCGCTCGGCGTTGCCGTACAGCAGGATGTCGGCGCTGGCGTCGATCAGGATCGAGTTGCGTACGCGGTCTTGCCAGTAGTCGTAGTGGGCGATGCGGCGCAGCGAGGCTTCGATGCCGCCGAGCACGATCGGCACGTGCTTGTAGGCTTCCTTGCAGCGCTGGCTGTAGACCAGGCTCGCGCGGTCCGGACGCATGCCGGCCATGCCGCCGGGCGTGTAGGCGTCGTCGGAGCGGATTTTCTTGTCGGCGGTGTAGCGGTTGATCATCGAGTCCATGTTGCCGGCCGCGACGCCGAAGAACAGGTTCGGCTCGCCCAGCTTCATGAAGTCGTCCTTGGACTGCCAGTTCGGCTGCGCGATGATCCCTACGCGAAAGCCCTGGGCCTCAAGCAAGCGGCCGATGATCGCCATGCCGAACGACGGATGGTCGACGTAGGCATCGCCGGTGACGATGATGATGTCGCAGGAGTCCCAGCCGAGCTGATCCATCTCCTCCCTGCTCATCGGCAGGAACGGCGCCGGCCCGAAACATTCGGCCCAGTACTTCGGATAGTCAAATAACGGCTTGGCTGCTTGCATGTCGATAACCGGTGTTGGCTTTCATGGAATTTCGCGGGCGCGGAATATAGCACAAATTTTGACCAATTCCGACGGCTGCGGTCGGAAATTGGTGCAGCCCCCATCGCCGGCAGGCCGGCTCCCACAGGGAACTGCATTCCAGGGCGGGAGCCAGCCTGCCGGCGATGGGGCCAGATCAGGCGACGGAGGCGTTATTCGTCGTCGTCGAAGTTGTAGCTGCCCGGCGCCAGGTTCTCGAACCGGGTGTACTTGCCGATGAACGCCAGCCGGATGAAGCCGATCGGACCGTTACGCTGCTTGCCGATGATGATTTCGGCGATGCCCTTGTGCTCGGTCTCCGGGTGGTACACCTCGTCCCGGTACACGAACATGATCACGTCGGCGTCCTGCTCGATCGCTCCGGATTCCCGGAGGTCGGAGTTCACCGGACGCTTGTTCGGACGCTGTTCCAGGGAGCGGTTGAGCTGCGACAGCGCCACCACCGGGCAGTTGAATTCCTTGGCCAGGGCCTTCAGGGAACGGGAGATCTCGGAAATCTCGTTGGTGCGGTTGTCGCCGCTGGAGCCCGGGATCTGCATCAGCTGCAGGTAGTCGATCATGATCAGGCCGATGTCGCCGTGCTCGCGCACCAGGCGCCGGGTGCGGGCGCGCATTTCCGAGGGGCTGATGCCGGCGGTGTCGTCGATGAACAGCTTGCGGTCGTTGAGCAGGTTGACCGCCGAGGTCAGGCGCGGCCAGTCGTCGTCCTCCAACTGGCCGGAACGCACCTTGGTCTGGTCGATGCGGCCCAGGGACGAGAGCATACGCATGATCAGCGATTCGCCTGGCATCTCGAGGGAATACACCAGCACGGCCTTGTCGCTGCGCAGCACGGCGTTTTCCACCAGGTTCATCGCGAAGGTGGTCTTGCCCATCGACGGACGGCCCGCGACGATGATCAGGTCGGCGGGCTGCAAGCCGCTGGTCTTCTCGTCGAGGTCGGTGTAGCCGGTGGACAGGCCGGTGATCGCGTCGGACGTGTTGAACAGGGTGTCGATGCGGTCGATGGCCTTGGTCAGCAGGTCATTGACCCCCACCGGGCCGCCGGTCTTGGGACGCGCCTCGGCGATCTGGAAGATCTGCCGCTCGGCCTCGTCGAGGATCTCTTCGGCGGTGCGGCCTTCGGGGTTGAAGGCGCTGTCGGCGATGTCGTTGCTGATGCCGATCAGCTGACGCAAGGTCGCCCGCTGGCGGACGATCTGCGCATAGGCCTTGATGTTGGCGACGGACGGCGTGTTCTTCGCCAGTTCGCCCAAATAGCCAAGGCCGCCGACCTGGGCGGTCTGGCCTTCCTTGTCCAGTTGCTCGGACAGGGTCACGACGTCGATCGGCAGGTTCTGGTCGGCCAGCCTTGCGATCGCGCGGAAGATCAAACGGTGGTCATGCCGGTAGAAATCGCCGTCGGAGACTTGATCGAGCACGCGTTCCCAGGCGTTGTTGTCCAGCATCAAGCCACCGAGCACGGCCTGTTCGGCCTCGATGGAATGCGGCGGCACCTTCAGGGCGGCGGTTTGCAGATCGTATTGCTCGGGAGCAGAGATTTCGTTCATGGCCACTTGGTTATTCAGGAATAGCAGGGGTGTGGAAACGGGTGATGCCAGAAAGACAAAGGGCACGACCTGCGAACAGGATCGTGCCCGATGTTAACCGTCTGACGGACAAGCCGCCAGCCGATCAGGTGTCGCTTAAGCCGCTACCACGACAACGCGTACGGTGGCTTCGACTTCGGCGTGCAGGTGCACGGCCACGTCGAATTCACCCACGTTGCGGATGGTGCCGTTCGGCAGGCGAACTTCGCTCTTCGCGACTTCAACGCCCGAGGCGGTCAGTGCGTCAGCGATGTCGTGGGTGCCGATCGAACCGAACAGCTTGCCTTCGTCGCCAGCGGTGGCAGTGATGGTCACTTCCAGCTCGGCCAGTTGGGCAGCGCGGCTTTCAGCCGAAGCCTTACGGTCTGCAGCGGCTTTTTCCAGCTCGGCGCGACGCTCTTCGAACGCAGCCAGGTTGGCAGCGGTCGCAGCGGTGGCCTTGCCGAAAGGCAGCAGGTAGTTACGACCGTAGCCGGCCTTAACCTTTACTTTGTCGCCCAGGTTGCCCAGGTTGGCGATTTTTTCCAGCAGGATCAGTTCCATTTGGTATTAACCTCTTAACTTTTAACCTTCACCGTTCGCGTTATCGGTGTCTTTCGACACGTGACGACCGCGAAAATCAATCAGGCTGTCGACAATGGCCAGAACCACGAGCAACGGATAGATCAGCTGCATGAACAGCAACAGCGTCACGTACAACCCCACCAGCCAGAAACCGGCCAGTCGCTTTTGCGCCACCAGCCCGTGAATCAGGGCCAGCCCGGCGAACACCAGCGGTACGCTGCACAACGGCGTCAACATGGCCATCTGCGCACCGAGGTTCGGGCCCAGAAGCATCAACGCCAGCAGCAACATCGCCGGCCCCAGCGGGATCCGGATGGCGCGGAACTCGCGACCAAAACCACCCGGGTTGTACAGCATCGCCTGCCAATAACGCCCGACAATCAGGCTCAGCACGCTGACGATCTGCAACAGGGCCGCAATCAGGCCGGTCAGGACCGGTGCGATCAGCGACGCGAAACGCGCCTGCTCGTCCACCGACAACTGCCGGTAGGCATCACCGAGAAGCGCCGGCATGACCTTAATCAAGGCCTGCGCGAGCATCTCGATCTGGGGCGCGAACGCCGCCCCGAGCACCACTGAAAACACCACGCCCATCGCCACGCTGACCAGCAGCACGCGGAACCAGGACTCGCTTGCGCGCAACACCAGCGCAAGTGTCGAAGAACCCAGCAGCACCAGAAGCGCCCGCGGGTCATCGGCAAACAGCCACCAGAGCAATGCCGGCAGCAGTCCCAGCGACAGAACGCCCAGGGCGTCCGTCAATCCGCGCCGCAGAAGCACCAGGCTCCCGGCGGCGGCACCCAACCAATACAACAACGGCAATGTTGCACATCCGGCCACCACGAGAGTGGCCTGCATACGGCCGCGCATGATGAATTCAGCTAAGGCGCGCATGCATTCAATCCTTTGCTACTTGTCGACTGACCCGGTCTCAGCGGCCGTGGCTGTCGGTGTAGGCCAGCAGGGCCAGGAAGCGGGCGCGCTTGATAGCGGTGGCCAGCTGACGCTGATAACGAGCTTTGGTACCGGTGATGCGGCTTGGAACGATTTTGCCGGTCTCGGATACGTAGGCTTTCAGAGTGTTGAGATCTTTGTAATCGATCTCCTTCACGTCTTCAGCGGTGAAGCGGCAGAATTTACGACGACGGAAGAAACGTGCCATGTAATAGGCTCCTCAAAAGATCCGTGGATTACTCGTCAGCGTTATCGCTGTTGTCGCTGTCGCTATCGCTGTCGTCGCCGTCGGCGTTGACATCGTGCTCAGGACGCTCGCGACGCTCACGGCGCTCACTGCGGTTTTCTTCAGCCTTGAGCATCTCGGACTGGCCGGTGATGGCTTCGTCGCGACGGATGACCAGGTTACGGATCACAGCATCGTTGTAGCGGAAGTTGTCTTCCAGCTCGGCCAGGGCCTTGCCGGTGCACTCAACGTTCAGCATCACGTAGTGAGCCTTGTGAACATTGTTGATTGCGTAGGCCAGTTGACGACGGCCCCAGTCTTCCAGACGGTGGATTTTGCCGCCGTCTTCTTCGATCAGCTTGGTGTAACGCTCAACCATGCCGCCGACTTGCTCGCTCTGGTCAGGGTGGACCAGAAAGATGATTTCGTAATGACGCATGAATGCTCCTTACGGGTTGTAGCCTGCCGCTTGAAAACGGTCAGACAAGGAGTGAATGACACTAGTGGACTTGCCGGCGCGGGGCACATTCGTGCCTGCCGTCACGGCAAGGGGCGCAATTGTAGAGAAGGGGCTGCGCAGGCGCAAGGCAATTGGTGATTATTTGAACAACCCCTGCCCGGCGGCGCAATCACCGGCGACTCCCACAGGGCTGTGGGGCGAATGCAGAATCCGCGGTCACCGAAAAACCTGTGGGAGCGGGCTTGCCCGCGAAAGCGGTCTGTCAGCGACGTGTTTGTCGACTGAACCAACGCATTCGCGGGCAAGCCCGCTCCCACATTTATGGCCGGGTGGCTTAAGGCTTCTTGCCGGCCGCCTTGGCCCGGCGCTGGCGCTGGGCCTCGAACAGGCACACGCCGGTGGCCACGGACACGTTGAGGCTGCTGACGCTGCCGGCCATCGGCAGGTTCACCAGATAGTCGCAGTGCTCGCGGGTCAGGCGACGCATGCCCTTGCCTTCGGCGCCCATGATCAGGATGGTCGGGCCGGTCAGGTCCTGGTCATACAGGCTGGTTTCAGCCTCGCCCGCCGTGCCGACGATCCACAGGCCGCGCTGCTGGAGCTTCTCCAGGGTGCGCGCCAGGTTGGTCACGGCCACCAGCGGAATCACTTCCGCCGCACCGCAGGCGACCTTGCGCACGACAGGGGTCAGGGTCGCGGACTTGTCCTTGGGCACGATCACCGCCAGCGCGCCGGCGGCATCCGCCGAACGCAGGCAGGCGCCGAGGTTGTGCGGATCGGTCACGCCGTCGAGCACCAGCAACAGCGGCGCGCCTTCGGTGCGGTCGAGCAGCTCGTCGAGCATCGCCTCGCCCCAGACCTGGCTCGGGCTGACTTCCGCCACCACGCCTTGGTGAACGCCCTCGACCCAGGCGTCCATTTCGCGGCGTTCGGCCTGGCCGACCGGAACGCGGCTCTCGTTGGCTAGCTCGATCAGCGGCTGCACCCGCGGATCATTGCGGCTTTCGGCCAGCCAGATCTGCTTGACGCGCTTGGGATGGTGACGCAGCAGGGCTTCCACCGCGTGCACACCGTAGATTTTTTCCAGCTGACTCATGACTTGGCCTTGGGTTTACGCGCCCCGCCGCTTTTGGCCGGAGCGGAGCCCGACTTCGGCGGGCCCTTGCGGTGTTTGCTTGGCTTGCTGCCCGGCGCCGACCGCCCGGCCTTGCCTCCGGCTGGCGCCTTGCCGCCGTTCTTGGCTTCGGTCAGCAGCGCTTTCTTCATTTCGCGGCTTTTGCGCACTTCGGCGTTCTTCGCCACCGCATCGCTCGGACGGTAGGCATCGGAGGCCTTCTCCTTGGCCGGACGGCGGCTGGCGGTCTTCGCCGGGGCCGGAGCCGGTTCGGCGGCGGCCTTGGCGGCCGGCGCTGCGGTTTCGGTGCTGCGCTTGTTGCGGCCGACCGGTGCGTTGACGGTCTTCTCCGCCATTTCGAAATCGATCTTGCGCTCGTCGAGGTCGACGCGCATGACCCGCACTTCCACGGTGTCGCCCAGGCGGAAGCTGCGACCGGTGCGCTCACCGGCCAGGCGGTGGTGCACAGGATCGAAGTGGTAGTAGTCGCCCGGCAGCGCGGTGACGTGCACCAGGCCTTCGACGTAGATGTCGGTCAGTTCGACGAACAGGCCGAAACCGGTCACGGCGGTGATCACCCCCGGGAACGATTCGCCCACGCGATCCTTCATGAACTCGCACTTGAGCCAGTTCACCACGTCGCGGGTGGCCTCGTCGGCACGGCGCTCGCTCATCGAGCACTGCTCGCCGAGCTGCTCCAGCGCCGCCTCGTCGTACGGATAGATGCGTGCCTTCGGGATGCTCATCGCACCGGCGCGGCGTACGTGCGGGGTGTTCTGCTTCGAATGGATCACGCTGCGGATGGCCCGGTGCGTGAGCAGGTCCGGGTAGCGGCGGATCGGCGACGTGAAGTGGGTGTAGGCTTCGTAGTTCAGGCCGAAGTGGCCGTCGTTCTCGGCGCTGTACACCGCCTGGCTCAGGGAGCGCAGCATCACGGTCTGGATCAGGTGGAAATCCGGACGGTCCTTGATTCCCGCCAACAGGGCCTGGTAGTCCTTCGGCGTCGGGCCTTCCTTGCCTTTGTGCAGGGACAGGCCGAGCTCGCCGAGGAACGCGCGCAGCTTTTCCAGACGCTCCGGCGGCGGGCCGTCGTGGACGCGGTACAGTGCAGGGATCTCATGTTTCTGCAGGAATTCGGCGGTGGCCACGTTGGCCGCCAGCATGCATTCCTCGATCAGCTTGTGCGCGTCGTTGCGGGTGGTCGGACGGATTTCGGCGATCTTGCGCTCGGAACCGAAGATGATCCGGGTTTCCTGGGTCTCGAAATCGATCGCGCCGCGCACGTGACGGGCGGCCAGCAGCACCTTGTACAGCGCATAGAGCTGCTTGAGGTGCGGCACGATGTCGGTGTACTCGCCGCGCAGCTTGCGGCCTTCGGCGGCTTTCGGCGTTTCGAGCATCGCGCTGACCTTGTTGTAGGTCAGGCGCGCGTGGGAGTGGATCACCGCTTCATAGAAGCAGTAGTCGGTCATTTCGCCGGACTTGGAGATGGTCATCTCGCAGACCATGGCCAGGCGGTCGACGTGCGGGTTCAGCGAGCACAGGCCGTTGGACAGCTCCTCCGGCAGCATCGGAACCACGCGCTCGGGGAAGTACACCGAGTTGCCGCGCACCTGGGCCTCGGCGTCCAGCGCCGAGCCGATCTTCACGTAGCTGGAAACGTCGGCGATCGCCACGTACAGCTTCCAGCCGCCGGAGAACAGGCGCAGCTTGCCGGGCTTGGCTTCGCAGTAGACCGCGTCGTCGAAGTCCCGGGCGTCTTCGCCGTCGATGGTGACGAACGGCAGATGGCGCAGATCGATGCGCTTCTCTTTGTCCTTCTCTTCGACTTCAGGCTTGAGCTTGCGGGCTTCCTTGACCACGGCCTCGGGCCAGACGTGCGGAATGTCGTAGGTGCGCAGGGCGACATCGATCTCCATGCCCGGCGCCATGTAGTTGCCGACGACTTCGATCACATCGCCCTGGGGCTGGAAGCGCGGGGTCGGCCAGTGGGTGATCTTCACCTCGACGAACTGACCGATCTGGGCATTGGCGTTGCGGCCCGGCGTCACCAGCACTTCCTGCTGGATCTTCGGGTTGTCGGCCACGACGAAACCGATGCCGCCTTCTTCGAAGTAACGGCCGACGATGCTTTCGTGGGCGCGGGAGACCACTTCGACGATCACGCCTTCACGGCGGCCGCGACGGTCGACGCCGGACACCCGTGCCAGCGCACGGTCGCCGTCGAACACCAGGCGCATCTGCGCCGGGCTCATGAACAGGTCTTCGGAGCCGTCGTCCGGCACCAGGAAGCCGAAACCGTCGCGGTGACCGCTGATGCGGCCCAGGATCAGGTCGAGCTTGTCCACCGGCGCATAGGTGCCGCGGCGGGTGTAGATCAGCTGGGCGTCGCGCTCCATCGCACGCAGGCGGCGGCGCAGGGCTTCGATCTGGTCTTCGGTGGTCAGACCGAACTCTTCGACCAGCTCTTCGCGGGCAGCGGGCGAACCCCGGTCAGCAAGGTGCTGCAGGATCAGTTCGCGGCTGGGAATGGGGTTTTCGTATTTTTCCGCTTCACGAGCGGCCTCGGGATCGAGGGACTGCCAATCGGCCATTAGAGAGTTTTCACCTTGTCTATATGCGGGCTAGTTTGGCATAGGCGCCATGAAACGGGAAATTTCACGCTATATATGGCCCATCTGAAGCCTTGTATCGACGCCGCCCAAGCGTTTTGAACGCCGCCGGTAAAAAAAACCATTTTTTTGCGCGCCAGGGGTTTACAGTTAAAAAGACGCTCCGTATAGTGCGCGCCATCGACAACGCAGACACGTTGACGAAGCTGCCCAGGTGGTGAAATTGGTAGACACGCCAGCTTCAGGTGCTGGTGACCTTACGGTCGTGGAAGTTCGAGTCTTCTCCTGGGCACCAATTTCGAGTCTCGTGACTCACACAAAAAACCCGCGAAAGCGGGTTTTTTGCATTCTGCCCTCCCGATTCGCAAAAGAAGATTTATTAAAATCAAATCAGGGGTTTACAGATCAAAATGCGCTCCGTATAGTGCGCGACATCAACAGCGACATCGCTGATTGAGAAGCCCAGGTGGTGAAATTGGTAGACACGCCAGCTTCAGGTGCTGGTGACCTTACGGTCGTGGAAGTTCGAGTCTTCTCCTGGGCACCAATTCAGATAAAACCCGCGAAAGCGGGTTTTTTCGTTTCCGGCGTTTGAAAATTCCTGTGGCGAGGGCGCTAGGCTCCCGCTGGCGGACAACCCCCGCCTCGGTTTAGCCACAACGCCGAATGGCGACGGCTTCGCAGCCGAGCGGGAGCAAGCCCCTCACACCGGAATCTGCCCCCTCCTCCGCGCATAGCAAACCCTCGCTCCAACCTCAAGGCGCATTTGAGAACCAAACTCGTTTATCATTGTTGCAAGTTTTTGCAATGCGACAGTGAGGAACCCTGCGAATGATGCTTCGAAATACCCTGCGCCGCGGCTTGACCTTCACCCTGCTCGGCCTGGCGCTCGCCACTCCCCTCACCCAGGCTGCCGACCCAGTCGCCCTGACGCTCTATAACGGCCAACACAAGGAAGTCGGCGACGCGGTCGCCAAGGCTTTCGAAGCCAAGACCGGCATTCACGTCAACGTGCGCAAAGGCAGCAGCAACCAGCTCGCCAGCCAGGTCATCGAAGAAGGCGACCGCTCCCCCGCCGACGTGATCTACACCGAAGAGTCCCCGCCCCTGAACAACCTCGGCGAACTGGGCCTGCTGGCCAAGGCCGACGACACCACCCTGGCGGTGCTGCCCAAAGAATACGTGGCCGGCAACGGCACCTGGATCGGCATCACCGCGCGGGTGCGTGTCGTGGCGTTCAACCCCAAGCTGATCGATGAGAAAGACCTGCCCAAGTCAGTGCTGGACTTCGCCGATCCGCAGTGGCAAGGCAAGGTCGGCTTCGTCCCGACCAGCGGCGCCTTCCAGGAACAGGCCGTGGCGATCATCAAAAAGCACGGCCGCGACGCCGCCGAAGAATGGCTGACCGGCCTGCGCGCCTTCGGCAAGACCTACAGCAACAATATGGTCGCCCTCAAGGCGGTGGAAAACGGCGAAGTGGCCACCGTGCTGGTGAACAACTACTACTGGTTCGCCCTGCAGCGCGAAAAAGGCAAACTGGATTCGAAACTGCACTACTTCACCGGCGGCGACGTCGGCGGGCTGATCACCGTATCCAGCGCCGCGGTCCTCAAATCCAGCAAGCACCCCAAGGAAGCCCAGCAACTGCTCGCCTACATGGCCAGCGAAGAAGGCCAGCGCGTGATTACCCAGACCACTGCCGAATACCCGCTGCACAAAGGCATGGAATCGGACCGCGGGCTCAAGCCGTTCAGCGAGCTGGAAGCGCCGGACGTGACCCCGGCCGACCTCGGCAACGCCGAAGAGGCGCTGGACCTGGAACGTGAAGTCGGCCTGAACTGATGGCCGCCCCGCTCTCCGCCCCCGCCCGCGGCGGTTACTTGCCGCGGCGCAAACGGCCGTCGGTCTGGCTGTTGCTGCCGGTCTTGCTGCTGGTGGTGCTGAGCCTGCTGCCGCTGGCCTACGTCGGCCTGAAGGCCTGGCAGGCCGGCTGGGCCCAGGCGCTGCACTTGTTGTGGCGCCCCTACGTGTTCGGCCTGCTGCGCAATACCCTGGCGCTGATGGTCGGCGTGACGCTGGCCTGCGGCGTGATCGGCCTGTCGCTGGCCTGGCTGCTGGAACGCAGCAACCTGTCGGGGCGGCGCCTGTGGGGCGTGATCCTGTGCCTGCCGTTCGCGGTGCCGGCGTTCGTCAGCAGCTTCACCTGGGTGTCCCTCAGCGCGCAGTTCGAAGGCCTGGGCGGGGCGATCCTGGTGATGAGCCTGTCCAAGTATCCGCTGATCTTCCTGCCGGTCGCGGCGACACTGCGCAACCTCGACCCGTCCCTGGAAGAGTCGGCCCGCACGCTGGGACAGAGCCGCTGGGGTGTGTTCTTTCGCGTCACCCTGCCGCTGCTCTGGCCGTCGCTGCTGGCGGGTTCACTGTTGATCGCGCTGCACATGCTGGTGGAGTTCGGCGCGCTGTCGATCATCGGCCTGCAAACCTTCACCACCGCGATCTATCAGCAGTTCGAACTGGAATTCAGCAACGCCAACGCGGCCATGCTGTCGGCGGTGCTGCTTGCCCTGTGCCTGACCCTGCTTTGGCTGGAACTGCGCATGCGCGGCAAGGGCCGCCACGTACGCACCGGCCAGGGCGCCGCGCGCCGGGCCGAACAGGTGCGCCTCGGCGCCTGGGCGATCGCCGGCCAGTCGTACTGCCTGTTGCTGGCGGTCGTGGGCAGCGGCATTCCTCTCGGCATGCTGGGCTACTGGCTCGCCGTGGGGTCTTCGGCCGCGTTCCCGGTCGCCGCCATCAGCGAAGCGCTGCTGTCGTCGCTGGCGCTGTCACTGGGCGGCGCAGCGTTGTGCCTGGTGCTGGCGGTGCCGGTCGGGTTGCTGGTGGTGCGCCACAAGGGCCGCCTGGCGATCTGGGCCGAGCGCCTGCCGTACCTGCTGCATGCGCTGCCGGGACTGGTGATCGCGCTCACGCTGGTGTATTTCGCCCTGCATTACGTGCCTGCGCTGTACCAGACTTCGGCGCTGCTGCTGATCGCCTATGCCTTGCTGTTCCTGCCGCTGGCCCAAGCGCCGATCCGCACCGCGCTGAACAAGGCCGCGCCGCAGCTGGAAGAAGCGGCGCGCACGCTGGGCGCGTCGTCCTTCACTGCGTTTTGCCGGGTGACCCTGCCGATCATCTTCCCGGCGCTGGGCGCAGCGTTCGCGCTGGTCTTCCTGGATGCGATGAAGGAACTGACCGCGACGCTGCTGCTCAGTCCGACCGGACTCAACACCTTGGCCACCGAAGTGTGGGCGCATACGGCGAACGTGGAGTTTGCGGCGGCGGCGCCTTATGCGGCGCTGCTGATCGTGGTGTCGGGATTGCCGGTCTATCTGCTGACCACCCGGATGTACCTGAGCCGCTGAGACCGCCCCCACAGGATCCGTGTTGCGCACGTATCCTGTGGGAGCCAGCCTGCTGGCGATGGCGTCAGCCCAGACACCACACGGCAAGGGCAGAATGCTGCCCCCACATGGATTGGCGCCGGGCGCACAGCCTGTGGGAGCGGGCTTGCCCGCGAAAGGGCCCGCCCAGACAACCGCTAGGCCCGGAACTGCCCCAGGCTCGCCTTGAGCTGCGCCGCCAACCCGTCCAGCACCTTGCCGCTGGCCGTGGTCTCCTGAACCGCCTGAGCCGCTTTCTCGGCCTGGGCATGGATCGTCTCGACCCGCCCGCGCACCGCCTGCGCGCCCTGCGCCTGATGCGCCGCCGCCTGGGTGGCCAGACCGATGGCCGCATGCACCTGCTCGACCGACGCCTGCACCGACTGCTGCAGCCGCGCGCTGTCGCGCAACACCAGCAAGCCTTCGCTGGCCTGGCGTCCGGCCTGGCCGATGGCGTCCACCGCCTCGCGCGCGCCCTGCTGCAAGGCCACGATGTGCGCCTGGATGTCGCCGGTGGAGCTTTGGGTCTTGCTCGCCAGCGCCCGCACTTCGTCCGCCACCACCGCGAACCCGCGTCCGGTCTCGCCGGCCCGCGCCGCCTCGATGGCCGCGTTGAGCGCCAGCAGATTGGTCTGCTCGGCGATGCCGTGGATCACGGTCAGCACCACTTCGATCTGCTCGCTCTGCTGGGCCAGCCGCTCGATGACCTTCGCCCCGGTGTCGACCTGCCCCGCCAACGCTTCGATCAGGCTGCCGACCTTGGCCGAGGTGCGGGTGTTCTCGTCGGTGGCCTGACGGATGTCGACCACCTGCTGCAGCGCCGCCTGCATCGCCTGGCTTTCCGACTGCGCCTCGTCGGCCATCTGCGACAGCGCCCGCAGGCTTTCGGCGACCTCATCGCGCTGCATGCCGGCCGCCGCGTCGGCCCCGGCATTGCGCAGGGTCATCGCGCCGATTTCCACGCCCGTGCGCTGGGCCACATCCCCCGCTTCGCGCACGATCGGCTGCAACTTATCCACAAAGCGGTTGACCGCCGAGGCCATGTCGCCGATCTCGTCCTTGCTGTTGATCTGCACACGCTTGGTCAGGTCGCCCTCGCCTGCCGCCAGGTCGTCCATCGCCGTATTGAGCATCTTCAGGCGGTTGACCACCCGGTGTCCCAGCACCACCGCCAGCATCAGCAGCACACCGCAACCGACCAACGCCAGGCCCATACCGATGCGCCAGCGCAGCGTCGCGGCGGCGTCCTGCACGGTGCTGGCGGTGTTGGCCTTCATTTCCGCGGCCGTGGTCTGCGCCGATTGCAGGCGCGCGCGCATGGCCGCGGCGCTGTCGGCGGCGGCGCCCTTGAGGCTGTCGCCGACCAACTGGTCGCTGCTGGCGATCAGAGCCGAGAAGCGCTGGTCGAGGGCGGCCAGGTCGGCATCCACCGACGCCGTCGAGACACCCATCAGCACCTTGCCGATCTCCACACCGTTGGGGTTGATCGAGGCTTCGAGGTAAAAGACCGACGGATCGCGCTTGGCCGCATCCAGCAGCTTGTCCAGCGCCCGCTCGCCCTGGCCTTTCTCCAGCAATGCCTTGTTGATCGGGTTTTCGCGGTTGAGGTAACGGGTCAGGTGCTGGCCGGTGGCGTCGTCGTAGACCACGAACAGCACGTTGGGATTGCGCTGGGCCCGGCGGGCGAACTCGGACAGGGTCGGCACGTCGCTGTCCCACATGGCGCGGGGCGCGACCGAGGCCAGCAACTGGGCCATGTCGTTGGCCGAGTCCTTCAGGTCCTTTTCCAGGGTCGCACGCAGCTGGGCCTGTTCGTCCTTCAGGCGCGAGGACAGGCCGGCGGTGAGCCGCTGACGGGTATTGGTCGAGAGCGTATCGAGACTGGAGGTGACTTCGCGCCCGGCCTGCTCCAGCTCGCCGGAGAGTTTCTGGCTGTCGGCGCCCAGGCGTGTGCCGAGGTCGGCCTCCAGCGCCGTGACGGTGCTCCGTGTCAGGGCAACGGCCACCAGCACTTGCACCAAAAGGGCGATACCGAGGGTAACGAACACAGGCCGCAGCAAACGGCTTTGTAACAGTGAGAGAACAGCCGACACTTTGAATCCCTCTACTTTGACGCCATTAAATTGATGGCACTTCTTGTGGGGATATTTGCAGCAAAGGTCATGCCGTCCAACAGGCATAAACGACAAAGGCCCCGATCAAGGGGCCTTTGTGTTTTTACATCAACGACTTATCACGCGAACGGATGGCGCAGAACGATGGTTTCGTTGCGGTCCGGACCCGTCGAAATAATGTCGATCGGCGCGCCGACCAGCTCTTCGATGCGCTTGATGTAGTTGCGCGCGGCCTGCGGCAGCTCTTCCAGGGTCTTGGCGCCCAGGGTCGATTCGCTCCAGCCCGGCATCTGCTCGTATACCGGCTCCAGGCCGATGTAGCTGTCGGCGTCGGTCGGCGCGTCGATCACTGCACCGTCCTGGTTCTTGTAGCCGACGCAGATGTTGATGGTTTCCAGGCCGTCCAGCACGTCCAGCTTGGTCAGGCACAGGCCCGAGATGCTGTTGACGTCGATGGCGCGACGCAGGATCACGGCATCGAACCAGCCGCAGCGGCGGGCACGGCCGGTGGTGGCGCCGAACTCATGGCCGCGCTTGGCCAGGAACGCGCCGACGTCGTCGAACAGTTCAGTCGGGAACGGGCCCGAACCGACACGGGTGGTGTACGCCTTGGTGATGCCCAGGATGTAGTCCAGGAACATCGGGCCGACGCCGGAACCGGTGGCGATGCCGCCGGCGGTGGTGTTGGAGCTGGTGACGTACGGGTAGGTGCCGTGGTCGATGTCCAGCAGCGAACCCTGGGCGCCTTCGAACATGATGTCCTTGCCGTCGCGGCGCAGGCTGTGCAGCTCGGCGGTGACGTCGAGCATCATCGGCTTGAGCAGCTCGGCGTACTCCATGCACTCGTCCAGGGTCTTCTGGAAGTCGATGGCCGGCTCTTTGTAGTAATTGACCAGCACGAAGTTGTGGTAGTCCAGCAGCTCGCCCAGCTTGGCGGCGAAACGCTCGCGGTGGAACAGGTCACCGATGCGCAGGCCGCGGCGCGCGACCTTGTCTTCGTAGGCCGGGCCGATGCCGCGGCCGGTGGTGCCGATCTTCAGCTCGCCGCGGGCCTTTTCACGGGCCTGGTCCAGCGCCACGTGGTAGGACAGGATCAGCGGGCAGGAAGGGCTGATGCGCAGGCGCTCGCGCACCGGCACGCCTTTTTCTTCCAGCTTGTTGATTTCCCGCAGCAGGGCGTCGGGTGCAACCACCACGCCGTTGCCGATCAGGCACTGCACGCCTTCGCGCAGCACGCCCGACGGAATCAGGTGCAAGACGGTTTTCTCGCCGTCGATCACCAGGGTGTGGCCAGCGTTGTGGCCACCTTGGTAGCGCACTACGGCGGCAGCATGTTCGGTCAGCAGATCAACGATCTTGCCTTTGCCCTCATCACCCCACTGGGTGCCCAGGACTACGACATTCTTACCCATAACACTTGTCCTCATTCGCGCAAACTTGGTGCCGGCACCTGCCGGCAGGAAAACTCAAGAAGCCAGTGGCGATACTTGCCAAAGCCCGTTCTGCTGGATCAATTGACGGTCGCAGTCCGCTTCACGGGCGGCGGCCAAAGGTTGCCCAGGCAAGGCCTGGACGACACGCTGACCCTCACTGCGCAACTGGCAGACCTGCTGCCAGAGTGCCGCATCCGTACTGTCAGGCATCCAGATACCGCCGGACGGTAGCTCGATCTCAGCACGCCCCAGGGTCACCAGGGTTTTCAAATCGGTGGAGAAGCCGGTGGCCGGACGGGCGCGGCCGAAGTCGGCGCCGATGTCGTCGTAGCGGCCGCCCTGGGCGATGGACTGACCCACGCCCGGCACGAACGCCGCGAACACCACACCGGTGTGGTAGTGGTAGCCGCGCAGCTCGCCCAGGTCGAAATACAGCGGCAGCTGCGGGAAGCGCGCCGCCAGGCGCTCGGCGATCGCCAGCAGATCCTCCAGCGCCGCCAGCACCGGCGCCGGCGCATTGGCCAGGCGCTCGCGGGCGGCGGTCAGCACTTCACGGCCGCCGCACAGATCCACCAGCGCGCGCAGCATGCCCGCCAGCTCCGCCGGCAGGCCTTCGGTCAAGGCTGTGACCTCGTCGATGGCCTTGCGTTGCAACGCGTCGAACAGCTGTTGCTCGACCTCGCCGGACAGTCCGGCAGCGCGGGCCAGGCCGCGGTAGATGCCGACATGCCCCAGGTCCATGTGCACGTCCGGCACATCGGCCAGCTGCAGCATGGCCAGCAGCAGGCTGATGACTTCGACGTCGCTGCTCGGGCTGGCGTCGCCGTAGAGCTCGGCGCCCAACTGGATCGGGCTGCGCGAGGACGACAGCGCACGCGGCTGGGCGTGCAGCACGCTGCCGGCGTAGCAGAGGCGGTTTGGGCCTTCGCGGCGCAGGGTGTGCGCGTCGATGCGCGCCACCTGCGGGGTGATGTCGGCACGGAAGCCCATCTGCCGGCCCGACTGCGGGTCGATGACCTTGAAGGTACGCAGATCCAGATCCTGGCCCGCGCCGGTCAGCAAGGATTCCAGGTACTCGATATGGGGAGTCACGACGAACTCGTAACCCCAGCTCTGGAACAGATCCAACACCTGACGACGCGCCACTTCAATGCGCGCCGCTTCCGGTGGCAGCACTTCTTCGATGCCATCTGGCAGCAGCCAGCGGTCTACCGTTGCCATTACGCCATTCCCCTTTGATCCGGGCGGCCAGCCCGAGGGCGAGCCTTGAGTGAAGCAGAAAATGACTGGCCTGCGCAAAAGACACGCGCATGGGCGACGAAGCGAAAAGCCCTGTCACCGGCTTCGCCAATCACTTTCCTCGAAAAACCGTCGGGCCCTCGGGCCCGCGCCCTGCACCAAAAACAGCAATCAAACGTGCAGACGCAAAAAAGCCGGGAATTTCCCGGCTGCCGCATCATACACACGTTTTCCAAAAGGATCACCCCGCCCGAGGTTTTAGCCGCCGGGCGGAATGACGCAGGTCAACGTCGAATCAAGGCTTGGCTTTCTCCAGGTACTTGAAGAAGTCGCTGCTCGGGTCGAGCACCATGACGTCGGACTTGTTCGCGAAGCTTTCACGGTAGGCGCGCAAGCTACGGTAGAACGCGTAGAAATCCTGGTCCTGGCCGTAGGCCTTGGAGTAGATCGCAGCGGCCTGGGCGTCGCCGTCACCGCGAACCTCTTCGGACTCGCGATAGGCTTCGGCCAGCAGCACGCGGCGTTGGCGATCGGCGTCGGCACGGATGCCTTCGGCCAGCTCGTTACCCTTGGCGCGGTGCTCACGGGCTTCACGCTCGCGCTCGGTGCTCATCCGCTCGAACACGCTGCGGTTGACTTCCTTCGGCAGGTCGATGGCCTTGACCCGGACGTCGACCACTTCGATGCCCAGTTCCTTCTCCGCCATCTTGTTCAGCGACGCGGTGATGTCGGCCATCAGCGCATCGCGCTCGCCCGACACCACTTCGTGCAGGGTGCGCTTGCCGAACTGGTCACGCAGGCCCGACTCCAGACGACGGGACAGACGCTCGTCGGCGATCTGCTTGAGGCCGGAGGTCGCGGTGTAGAAACGCTCGGCGTCCTTCACCCGCCATTTGGCGTAGGCATCGACCATGACGGCTTTCTTTTCCAGGGTCAGGAAGCGCTGCGTCGGTGCGTCCAGCGTCATCAGGCGGGCGTCGAACTTGCGCACCTGGTTGACGTACGGCACCTTCACATGCAGGCCCGGCTGGACATCGGCCTGGACCACGCGACCGAATTGCAGCAACACCGCACGCTCGGTCTGAGCCACGATGTAGAAGCAGTTCCAGGCAGCGATCGCCACGACCACGCCGACGATAAGGGCGATCAGCGATTTATTGCTCATCAGCGACTCTCCCGGGTACGTGCCTGCTGTTGCTGCAGATCCGCTGCGGCACGCACATTGGCTTCATTGCTGGTGGCTGCCGCACCGCCGCTCACCGGAGCGCTGGTGTTGCGGCCACTTTCGACCATCTTGTCCAGCGGCAGGTAAAGCAGGTTGCTCTGGCCGTTCTTGTTGCCGGTCACGAGCACCTTGCTGGTGCTGCTGAAGACTTCCTGCATGGTGTCCAGGTACAGGCGCTGACGGGTGACCTCAGGTGCCTTGCGGTACTCGGCGACCAGCTTGGTGAAGCGGTCGGCCTCACCCTTGGCGCGGGAGATCGTCTCGTCGCGGTAGCCGTTGGCGTCCTCGATGATGCGCTGGGCCTGGCCACGGGCTTCCGGCACCACGCCGTTGGCGTAGGTCTCGGCCTGGTTGCGGGAACGCTGCTCGTCTTCACGGGCACGGATCACGTCGTCGAAGGCTTCCTGGACTTCGCGCGGCGCCGCGGCGCTCTGCACGTTGACCTGGGTGACGGTGATGCCGGTGCGGTAGGTGTCGAGGAAGCGTTGCAGGCGCTCCTTGATCTCGCTGGCCATCAGCTCACGGCCTTCGGTCAGCACCTGGTCCATGGCGGTGGAACCCACCACGTGGCGCAGGGCGCTGTCGGTCGCATGCTGCAGGCTGATTTCCGGCTGGTCGACGTTCAGCACGAAGTCCTGCAGGTTGCTGATCTTGTACTGCACGGTCAGCGGCACTTCGACGATGTTCTCGTCTTCGGTCAGCATCTGACCCTGCTTGGTATACGCACGCTCACGCGTGACGTTTTCCATGTACTTCTTGTCGATCGGCGGGAAATAGATGTTCAGGCCCGGGCCGACGGTCTCGTAGTACTTGCCGAAGCGCAGCACCACGGCCTGCTCCTGCTCGTCCACCACGTACACCGCGCTGTACAGCCACACGGCCGCCAGCACGACCAGACCGATGCCGAGCAGGCCGCCGAAGCCGCCGCCCTTGCCCGATCCGCCCCCGTCGTCACCCCGTTTCTTGCCACCACCGAACAACCCGTTAAGGCTTTCCTGCAGCTTGCGGAAGGCCTCGTCGAGATCCGGCGGGCCCTTGCGGTCGCCATTGTTGCGACGCTTGCCACCCCAAGGATCCTGATTGTTCGAGTTGCCACCCGGCTCATTCCAAGCCATAGCGCTCTCCATCTGATAAAGCAAAGACGCGCCCACGGCGCGCCGCCCCATGCTACAGAATGCCTGTCACCGCGGCACAACCGCTTTTTCAGGCTTTTATTGCAAAGTGTGTTGCTCGATGAAGTCCACCGGCTGCAATCCTTCGCGGCTCACCAGCCGGTTCAGCTCGATCCGCGGCAACCGGACGGCCAGCAGGCTGGCGCCTTCGTCGTCGTGTTCTTCTTTCTGCACCGCGCCCAGTTCGAAGAACTGCGCGCGCAACCTGGCGAAACGTTGCGGCAAGCGCAGCGTGCCGACGAACAGGTCATCGCCGAGCAGCTCTGCCACCGCCTGCTTGAGCAGGTCCAGGCCGGAGCCGTCCCGCGCCGACAGCCAGACCCGCTGCGGCCGGCCATCGGCGTCGCGCTGGATCTGCGGCTCAACGCCCTCGAGCAAATCGAGTTTGTTGTATACCTCCAGGATCGGCAAGTCTTGCGCCCCGATCTCGTCGAGCACCACCATCACCTGCTCGATCTGCTCCATCCGGTCCGGCTCGTGGGCGTCGATCACGTGCAGCAGCAGGTCGGAGTTGCTCGACTCTTCGAGCGTAGCCCGAAACGCCTCGACCAGTTTGTGCGGCAGGTGACGGATGAAGCCCACGGTGTCGGCCAGCACGATCGGCCCGAGGTCTTCCAGATCCAGACGGCGCAGGGTCGGGTCGAGGGTGGCGAACAGTTGGTCCGCCGCATACACCTCGGACTCGGTCACCGCGTTGAACAGCGTCGATTTGCCGGCGTTGGTGTAGCCCACCAGCGACACCGTCGGGATGTCCGCGCGCTTGCGTCCGCGCCGCGACTGCTCGCGCTGGCTGCGCACTTTCTCCAGCCGGGACTTGATCTGCCGCAGACGAACCCGCAGCAGGCGCCGGTCGGTCTCGAGCTGGGTCTCGCCCGGGCCGCGCAGGCCGATGCCGCCCTTTTGCCGCTCAAGGTGGGTCCAGCCGCGCACCAGCCGCGTGCTCATGTACTCAAGCTGGGCCAGTTCAACCTGGAGCTTGCCTTCATGGGTGCGGGCGCGTTGGGCGAAAATATCGAGAATCAGACCCGTGCGGTCGATCACGCGGCACTCGAACTCGCGCTCGAGGTTGCGTTCCTGACTGGGTGAGAGGGTGTGATTGAAAATCACCAGGTCGACCTGTTCGGCCTTGACCAGGTCGCGCAACTCCTCGACCTTGCCACTGCCAATCAGGGTCTTGGCGGTTGGCCGATGACGCGGCACGCTGAAAAACGCGACGGTCTCGGCGCCAGCCGAAAGTGCCAACTCCTGAAACTCCTGCGGATCTTCGCGCGCCTCAGGGTCCTGACCATCCAAGTGAACGAGAATGGTTCGTTCACCACCACCGTGGCGCTCAAAGAACAAAGGAGACTCCTATCAGGCGTTACCAGGCTCTGCGTCACCTGCATCGGATTCGGTTGCGCTTGGCAGACGAATTGGACGGACCGGCACGACGGTAGAGATAGCGTGTTTGTAGACCATCTGGCTGACGGTGTTCTTCAGCAGGATGACGAACTGGTCGAACGACTCGATCGTACCTTGCAGCTTGATGCCGTTGACCAGGTAGATGGAAACCCCCACTTTCTCTTTACGTAAAGTATTCAGGTAAGGGTCTTGTAGCGAATGCCCTTTTGACATGTGCCGCACTCCTTTAAGGATTCAATAATAAAAAAATAGGTAAACGGGTGGCTTTTGCCGCCACACCCCCAAGGATAGACGGCAATTGCAGGGACTCAGCTCAATATGGAGATCGTCCCAAGGTATTTCAAGGCGCGTGGCAGATTGTCGCAATCCAGACTGTCGAGCCAATGCAAACCATCCCAGCTGCGCAGCCAGGTGAACTGGCGTTTGGCCAATTGGCGCGTGGCGATGATGCCCCGCTCCTGCATTTCGGCCGACGTCAGCTTGCCGTCCAGATAATCCCAGACCTGGCGGTAACCCACCGCACGTATAGACGGCAACCCGGCATGCAGGTCACTTCTATTGCGCAGGGCTACGACCTCGTCGATGAATCCCTGTTCCAGCATATTTGTGAATCTTTGTTTAATGCGCTCGTGCAGTACCTGGCGATTTGCCGGAGCGATCGCCAGATTCGCGACAGTATAGGGCAATTGTTGCCGCCCCGATGCGGCTGCGTCGGCACTTTGCGCAGATTGTTGCTGGCGCAGCGCGGTCATGCTCTGACCGCTGACCCGGTAGACCTCCAACGCACGACTCAGGCGCTGCGGATCGTTCGGGTGAATCCGCGCCGCCGACACCGGGTCGATGGCCGCCAACTGCTCGTGCAGGGCCTGCCAGCCAAGGCGCGCCGCCTCTTCTTCGATCTGCGCACGCACTTCGGGATCGGCCGCCGGCATGTCGGCCAGGCCCTCGACCAGCGCCTTGTAGTAGAGCATGGTGCCGCCCACCAGCAGCGGGATCTTGCCCCGGGCGGTGATGTCGGCCATGGCGATCAGCGCATCACGGCGGAAATCCGCAGCCGAGTACGCCTCGGCCGGATCGAGGATGTCGATCAGGCGGTGGGGAAACTCGGCCAACAGTTCCTTGGACGGCTTGGCGGTGCCGATGTCCATGCCGCGGTAGACCAGCGCCGAGTCGACGCTGATCAGCTCGCACGGCAGCACCTTGGTCAGCTCGATGGCCAGGTCGGTCTTGCCCGCAGCGGTCGGGCCCATCAGGAATATCGCTGGAGGAAGCTGGCTCATCAACGACCGCGCAAAAACAGTTTGTCCAGGTCGTCCAGGCCCAATTGGGTCCAGGTCGGCCGGCCATGGTTGCATTGACCGCTGCGCTCGGTGTTTTCCATGTCGCGCAGCAGGCCGTTCATTTCCGGCAGGGCCAGGCGCCGGTTGGCGCGGACCGCGCCGTGGCAGGCCATGGTGCCCAGCAGTTCGTTCAGGTGCGCCTGGATCCGGTCGCTGGTGCCGTACTCCATCAGGTCGGCCAGCACGTCGCCGACCAGCCGGTTGGCCTCGGCCTGTTTGAGCAGCGCCGGAATCTGCCGGATCGCCAGGGTTTCCGGGCCCAGGCGCTGCAGTTCGAAGCCCAGGCGCTGGAACCACGCCGCGTGCTCTTCGGCGCAGTCGGCCTCGCGCTGGCTCACCGCCAGCGACTCCGGCACCAGCAGCGGCTGGCCGCTCAGGCCTTCACTGGCCATGGCGATCTTCAGGCGCTCGTACATGATTCGCTCATGGGCGGCGTGCATGTCCACCAGCACCAGTCCCTGGGCGTTCTCGGACAGGATGTAGATGCCCTTGAGCTGCGCCAGCGCGTAGCCCAGCGGCGGGATGTCGCCCTGACCGCTCGGCAGCGCATTGCCGCCGGCCGGGGTTGCGGTTTCCGGCAGCGGCGCGAAGAACTCGCGGTAGGCGGCCTGGGCTTCGGCGGCCGGCACGGCGGACTGCGGACGCGGCGTGTACTGGTACTGGTAGCCCGCCCCGCTGCCGCCGCCGGCCGGCGCGTTGAACGACGGCTGCGCCTGGGGTTGCTCCAGCAGGGTGTTGGACGCCAGGCGCATCTCGCCCTGGGGGCCGAACTCGCCGGCTTCGAGGCCGGTCGGGCGGACGAATCCGCTGGAGGCGACCGGCGCCGCCACCTGATCCTCCGGACGCACATCGCCCAGCGCCCGGTGCAGGGTGCCGTAGAGGAAGTCGTGCACCATGCGCCCGTCGCGGAAGCGCACTTCGTGCTTGGTCGGGTGCACGTTGACGTCCACCGCCGCCGGATCGACCTCGAAGAACAGCGCGAAGGTCGGATGACGGCCATTGAACAGCACGTCGCGGTAGGCCTGGCGCACCGCGTGGGCCACCAGCTTGTCGCGCACCGCGCGGCCGTTCACGAAGAAATACTGCAGATCCGCCTGGCTGCGGTTGAACGTCGGCAGGCCGACCCAACCCCACAGGCGCAGGCCGTTGCGCTCGATCTCGATCGGCAGCGCCTGCTCCAGGAAGCCCGAGCCGCAGATCGCCGCCACACGCCGGGCGCGGGCCGCGTCGTCGCGGGCCTCATGCAGGCTGAGGATGGTCTTGCCGTTGTGACGCAAATGGAAAGCCACGTCGAAGCGCGCCAGCGCCAGACGCTTGATCACTTCTTGCAGGTGATCGAATTCGGTCTTTTCGGTCTTGAGGAACTTGCGCCGCGCCGGTGTATTGAAGAACAGGTCGCGCACCTCCACCGAGGTGCCCACCGGATGCGCCGCCGGCTGCACCCGGGGCGCCATGTCGCGGCCTTCGGTCTCCACCTGCCAGGCCTGGTCGGCGTCGCGGGTGCGCGAGGTCAGGGTCAGGCGCGCCACGGAGCTGATCGACGCCAGCGCCTCGCCCCGGAAGCCCAGGCTCATCACCTGTTCGAGGTCTTCGAGGTTGCGGATCTTGCTGGTGGCGTGCCGGGCCAGCGCCAGCGGCAGGTCATCGGCGGAAATGCCGCTGCCGTCGTCGCGCACCCGCAGCAGCTTGACGCCGCCCTGCTCGACGTCGACATCGATGCGCCGGGCGCCGGAGTCCAGGCTGTTTTCCAACAGTTCCTTGATCACCGACGCCGGGCGCTCGACCACCTCGCCGGCGGCGATCTGGTTCGCCAGCCGGGGGCTGAGCAGTTCAATGCGGGCCGAACTCAACACTTGGTTCATTCCTTGGACGCCAGTTCAGTGCCGGGAATGGTCAGGTGCTGACCGACCTTGAGCTCATCGCTGCTCAGGTTGTTGGCGCTGCGCAGCGTGGCCGGCGACACCTGATAGCGCACGGCGATCATCGCCAGGGTTTCGCCCGGGCTCACCCGGTGGTCGCGCGGCCCCTGGGCGATCTTGCCCGAGTCACGCAGCCAGGCGATGTAGGTGCCCGGCGGCGGGTTCTGCTGGAAGAACTGACGCACGCCGCTGCTGATCGACCGCGCCAGCGCCTGCTGGTGGCTCGATGCCGCCAGCTTGGAGGCCTCGTTGGCGTTGGAGATGAAGCCGGTCTCGACCAGGATCGACGGGATGTCCGGCGACTTCAGCACCATGAACCCGGCCTGTTCCACCCGTTGCTTGTGCAGCGGCGTGACCCGGCCGATGTTGCTCAGCACCTTCTGGCCGACGTTGAGACTGGAGGTCAGCGAGGCGGTCATCGACAGGTCGAGCAGCACGCCGGCGAGCATTCGGTCCTTGTCGTCGAGGCTGACGTTGCCGGCACCGCCGATCAGGTCGGAACGGTTTTCGCTGTCGGCCAGCCAACGGGCGGTCTCCGAGGTGGCGCCACGGTCGGACAGGGCGAACACCGACGCGCCGAACGCGGCGGCCGAAGGTGCGGCGTCGGCGTGGATCGAGACGAACAGGTCGGCGCCCTTCTTGCGGGCGATCTCGGTGCGGCCGCGCAGCGGGATGAAGTAGTCGCCGGTGCGGGTCAGCTCGGCGCGAAAGCCCTTCATGCCGTTGACCTGACGCTGCAGCTCGCGGGCGATCTGCAGCACCACGTCTTTTTCACGCTGGCCGCGCGAGCCCGAGGCGCCGGGGTCTTCGCCGCCGTGGCCGGCGTCGATCACCACGATGATGTCGCGTTTGCCGGCCGGGGCCGGCGGCAGCTTGATCGCCGGTTCCGCCGGGGTCACCGGCACGGCCGGCACGGTGGCCACCGACGGCGTCGGCGCAGGCGGCGGCGCGGCGTCGGCCGGGTTGTCGAACAGGTCGACCACCAGACGGTTGCCGTACTGCGCATTCGGCGCCAGGGAGAAGCTTTTCGGGGTGACGGCCTTCTTCAGGTCGATGACCACCCGCAGGTCGGTCGGCGTACGCTGGGCCGAGCGCATGGCGGTGATCGGCGTGTTGGCGGTCTGTACGTTCAGCGGCGCACCGAGGGTGGCGCCGTTGATGTCGATCACCAGCCGGTCCGGCGCGGTCAGGGTGAACACGCTGTGCTGCACCGGGCCGCTCAGGTCGAACACCAGACGCGTGTTGTCCGGCGCCCGCCACAGGCGCACGCTGTTGACCTTTGTGTCGGCCACAGCGCTGACGGTCACTGCCATCAACATCAGCCCAGCGGCAGCCACCAACGCGCGAAAGCGCATACCTAACCCCATCATTTATTTGGATTCCAACGCCAAAGCGGCACACCAGGCCTCGCCGCGCGAGCCCTGGGACAAAATGGTCAGCGAACGCCCGCTGTCTTGCGGGCTAATGGTAATGGTCAGGTCAGGCTTTGGCAAAAAGCCTGCACCTTTGTCGGGCCACTCGATCAGGCACAGGGCATCGTCTTCGAAGTAGTCGCGGATGCCGAGGAATTCCAGCTCCTCCGGGTCGACCAGCCGGTACAGGTCGAAGTGGAAGGCGCGGATGTCGCCGATCTCGTAGGGCTCGACCAGCGTGAAGGTCGGACTCTTCACCGCGCCCTGGTGGCCCAGGCCCCGGATCAGCCCGCGGGACAGGGTGGTCTTGCCCATGCCCAGGTCACCCACCAGGAAAATCAGGCCATGCCCCCCGGTGATGCGGGCGATCCGTGCGCCAAAGTCGGTCATGGCCTGTTCATCGGCCAGGTACAGGGTTACTTCAGACACGGTGCATGCTCCTCCAACAACTGACGAATGGCTGGAATCAGATCACTGGCCGCCAGCCCACGGCCGAATTCACCTTGTTGCAGACCCGCATTGGCATGCAGCCAGACCGCCAGGCAGGCGGCCTGGAAACTGTCCATGCCTTGGGCCATCAGTGCGCCGAGCAACCCGGCCAGCACATCGCCGAGGCCGGCGGTCGCCATCGCGGGGTGGCCCTGATGGCACACGGCCAACCTGCCGTCGGGATGGGCGATCAGGCTGCCGGCGCCCTTGAGCACCACTACCGCTGTATATTTTTTGCTCAACGCCAAGGCCGCCGCCGGCCGGTCGGCCTGCACTTGCGCGGTGCCGATCCCGAGCAAACGGGCCGCCTCCCCCGGATGCGGCGTGATCACGCAATCCTTCGGCAAGCTCACCCGGCCTGCGGCCAGCTGGTTCAGCGCGTCGGCGTCCCACACCTGGGGCAACGGCGCATTGGCCGCCGCCGACAGCAGGCTGCGCGCCCAACCGGCCTGGCCCAGCCCCGGCCCGACCACCAGCACCGAAGCCTTCTCCAGAAGCCCCATCAACTGATTGGCCGACGATACGCCCAGGGCCATGGCTTCCGGCACCCGGGCCAGCGCCGCCGGCACATGCTCTGCCCGGGTCGCCAGCGACACCATGCCCGCACCGCTGCGCAGCGCGCTTTCGGTGCTGAGCACGATCGCCCCGCCGAAGCCGTGGTCGCCGCCGATCAGCAGCACATGACCGAACCGGCCCTTGTGCGCCGTCGCTGCGCGAGGGACCGGCCGCGGCAGGTTAGCGACCTCGAGACGACGGGCGGCAACGGGAATGTCACTGAAGGTTTCGGCCGGCGCCTGAAGATCGTTGAACGCCAGTTCACCGACATGGTCGGCGGCATCGCCGGTGAACAGCCCCAACTTGAGGCCGATGAACGTCACGGTGAGGTCGGCACGCACCGCCACGCCCAGCACCCGCCCGGTGTCGGCGCACAATCCGGACGGCACATCCACCGCCGCCACCGACAGGCCGCTGGCGTTGATCCCGTGGATGGCCGAGGCATACGGCTCGCGCACCTCGCCGCTCAGGCCGGTGCCGAGCAGCGCATCGAGGATCACGCCGCGCAGTTCGCTCTGCGCATTCCAGCCCTGCACGGCCACCCCTTCGGCCAGGGCCTGCCCATGGGCCTGCGCCGCATCCCCCTGCAAACGCTGCGGATCGCCGACAGCCAGCACCCGCACATGCCAGCCGGCACGGTGCGCCAGCGCCGCCACCAGATAACCGTCGCCGGCGTTGTTGCCGTGGCCGGCCAGCACCGTCAGTTCGTTGGCCGCCGGCCAGCGGCGCACCAGCGCGCGCCAGGTCGCCCGGGCGGCGCGGTGCATCAGTTCCAGGCCCGGCGTGCCGGCAGCGATCAGCCGCGCGTCGATGTCCCGCACCTGCGCGGCGCGGTACAGCGCGTCGGGTAAATGATCTTTCGTGTGCGGCATGCGTCTTCGGGCTCCGATGTCTGGCAGAATTATACGCACCTCAGTTCCGGTTTCTCTCGCCTCATGTCCGCCATCACCACAGACCTCCCCGCCCTGGCCCAATCCATCAAGGACTGGGGCCGCGAGCTGGGCTTTCAGCAAGTCGGCATCAGCGGTCTGGACCTGGCCGAGCACGAGGGGCACCTGCAGCGCTGGCTCGAGGCCGGCTACCACGGCGAAATGGACTACATGGGCGCCCACGGCAGCAAGCGCTCGCACCCCGAAGAGCTGGTGCCGGGCACGCTGCGCGTGGTCTCGCTGCGCATGGACTACCTGCCGGGCGACACGCACATGGCGCATCTGCTCGCCCAACCGGAAAAGGCCTACATCTCCCGCTACGCCCTGGGCCGCGACTACCACAAGCTGATCCGCAAGCGCGTGCAGCAACTGGCGGACCGGATCCAGGCGCAGATCGGCCCGTTCGGCTTCCGCGCCTTCGTCGACAGCGCCCCGGTGCTGGAGAAGGCCATCGCCGAACAGGCCGGCCTGGGATGGATCGGCAAGAACACCCTGGTCCTGAACCGCAAGGCCGGCAGCTATTTCTTCCTCAGCGAACTGTTCGTCGACCTGCCGCTGCCGGTCGACCCGCCCCACGCCACCGAACACTGCGGCCGGTGCAGCGCCTGCCTGGACATCTGCCCGACCAACGCCTTCGTCGGCCCCTATGTGCTGGACGCCCGGCGCTGCATTTCCTACCTCACCATCGAGCTGAAGAACGCCATCCCCGAAGACCTGCGGCCGCTGATCGGCAACCGGGTGTTCGGCTGCGACGATTGCCAGATCGTCTGCCCGTGGAACCGCTTCGCCCGCGCGTCCGGGGAAAGCGACTTCAAGCCCCGGCACAACCTGGACAACGCCGAACTGGCCGAACTGTTCCTGTGGGACGAAGACACGTTCCTCAGCAGCACCGAAGGCTCACCGCTGCGCCGCGCCGGCTACGAGCGCTGGCTGCGCAACCTGGCAGTGGGGCTGGGCAACGCCCCGTCGAGCATTCCGGTGCTGCAAGCGCTGAAGGCACGCCGCGACCATCCGTCGGAACTGGTGCGCGAACATGTCGAGTGGGCCCTCAGGCAGCATGCCGCACGCAGCGCATGAAATCCTTAAAGCTTTTTCCACTTGGCGCTGCGTCCCTTCCCTGTCGACTCGATCAATCCCTCAGCCTTCAGCGAACGTAAAACCATCCGCACGGTATCGCGACTGATGCCAGGGCAGGACACCTCTATCTCTGTGATGGAGAACGGCAGACTGCGCTTCAAGGCTTCGCCCCTGACTCTATCGCTCTTACCCCCACGACGCTTTTCTATCGTACCGACACGTTCTTCGAGTTCCTTATATGCCCTGAGCAGCGTCCCCCAGAAGTAGTCAATCCATGGCCGAACGTCGTGCGTTGCGTCGTGCCACCCCTGGGAACTCAATTCGAGCGTTGAGTAATAGCTTTCCTTCGAATCTTCGAATATTCGCTCAAGGCTTATGAAGCGCCCGACGCGGTAATCAAATTGGTAAAGCAGCAACAATGTCAGCAACCGGGCAACCCGCCCGTTGCCGTCGGAAAAGGGATGAATGCAAAGGAAATCGAGGATGGTCAGCGGAACCAGCACCAAGGGATCCGTCAGATTCAGCTCCAGCGCCTGGCGATAACGCACCATCATTTCGCTCATGGCGATGGGCACCATGTGTGCGGAAACCGGCTGAAAGCGGATACGTGACGATCCGTCCGTGCGGCGCTCGATGATGTCGTTGTTCGTTGCCTTCCAGTCACCCCCGTCCTGCGGCAGGTAACGGTAAAGCAAGCTGTGCAACTGCCTGACCACACCTTCGGAAAACGGCATACCCTCAGCCGCTTCATGGATCAGTGCGAGGGCGTCTCGATAGCCCGCGATTTCCTGCTCGGATCGACTTTTCGGTTCAGAGTGTTTGCTCATCAAGGACTTCAAGCGAGCGGGCGCCACGGTCACGCCCTCAAGCCTGTTGGACGACTCGGCTGATTCGATCACTGCGATCTGCCTCAAGCCATGCAGCACTTGAGGCGATTGCGCAATGAACAACTGTTGCTTGCCCCGGAACTCACCTAGCGTCCGAAGCGTTGAAATCTGTAATCCGTCGTAGCGCAAATCGCTGAGGTACCGGGGCGTCAGTGAGTGCATCTCAAGGCATCCTGCAAAATAGGGCACAGAAGACAAATAGGGTAATGAAGAGTCAATTAACCCCCTTTAAGCTTCTTTTTACCCCATTCGATCAGCCCCAACTATTCAACAAGTCCGACAGGATGTTTCCGCCGGCCAAGCGATACCGCCCTCAATGCTCGTCGTTATAGACGAACTTCGGCATTTCCCAATGAAACCGGATAGCCAGCAGCCGCAGCAGGAAGCCGCCGAACAGGGTGATCAGGATCGCCTGCTCGCTCGGTACGTTCAGGAACAGGCAGAGCATGTAGCACCATGCGGCGGCGAAAGAGACGCTGGCGTACAGTTCGCGCCGGAAGATCAGCGGGATGTCGTTGCAGAAGATGTCCCGCAGGATGCCGCCGAACACCCCGGTGATCACGCCGCTGACCGAAGCCACGAGCATGCCGTGGCCCATTTCCAGGGCGGTCATGCAGCCGATCAGGGTGAACGCCACCAGGCCGACAGCGTCGAGCACCAGGAACAGTGAGCGCAGGTGGCGCATCCAGCGTGCGGTGAACACGGTCAGCATCGCGGCGGCCGAGGTCAGCACCAGGTATTCGGGATGCTTCACCCAGGTCAGCGGATAGTGCCCCAGCAGCACATCGCGCACCGAACCGCCGCCGAGCGCCGTGACGCAGGCGATCAGCACCACGCCGAACCAGTCCATGCCGCGTCGGCCGGCGGACAGGGCGCCGGTCATGGCTTCGGCGGTGATGGCGATCAGGTAGAGCATCAGCAGCATGGTGGCGGTCCTGGCAGGAAGGCGCGCAGTCTAGCCATTTCGCGGCCGCACCAGAAGGGGGCGGATGCGCCGTGGCGAGGGAGCTTGCTCCCGTCGGAGGGCGGAGCACTCCCATGCACCCTTTCAAGCAGGACGCGCCCGCGGGGACTGCGGCGGCTGCGCAGCCGAGCGGGAGCAAGCTCCCTCGCCACAGGGGCCCGCTGCGGCGGATCAGAACTTGATGAAGTGCTCGCGGTAGTGGCGCAGCTCGGCGATGGACTCGCGGATGTCGTCCAGCGCCAGGTGGGTGCTGCCTTTCTTGAAGCTGTCGCGCACGTCCGGCGCCCAGCGGGCGGCCAGTTCCTTGAGGGTCGAGACGTCGAGGTTGCGGTAGTGGAAGTAGCTTTCCAGCGCCTTCATGTGGGCGAACAGGAAGCGCCGGTCCTGGCAGATGCTGTTGCCGCAGATCGGCGACTTGCCCTTCGGCACCCACTTCTCCAGGAAGGCGATGGTTTCGGCTTCGGCCTCGGCCATGCTCACGCGGCTTTCGCGCACACGTTGGGTAAGGCCCGAATTGCCGTGGGTGCGGGTGTTCCATTCGTCCATGCGGGCGAGGACATCGTCGCTGTGGTGGATGGCGATCACCGGGCCTTCGGCCAGGGTGTTCAGGTCGCTGTCGGTGACGATGGTGGCCATCTCGATGATGACGTCGGTGTCCGGGTTCAGACCGGTCATTTCCAGGTCGATCCAGATCAGGTTCTGCGGGTTCTGCATGATTCGTCTCCTAAGCAATGGTGCGCAGTTTAGCCTAGGCGGGTGGCCGGGCGTGCTAAACTCGCCGCCGTTTTACCCATTCGCTGCATTCTTTTTATTACGGAACACCCATGGCCAAACGCCAACTCAACCGCCGCCAGAGCTGGCGCATCGAAAAGATTCAGGGCGAGCGCGCCGCCCGCGCCGCCAAACGCGAGTCCTCGGCCGTCGAGGCCCTGGAGGGCGGCGACCTGGGCCCGGAACAGCACGGCCTGGTGATCGCCCACTTCGGTGTGCAGGTCGAGGTCGAGGCGACCGACGGCGACCAGGCCGGTCAGGTGTTCCGCTGCTACCTGCGCGCCAACCTGCCGGCGCTGGTGACCGGCGACCGGGTGGTCTGGCGCGCCGGCAACCAGGGCATCGGCGTGATCGTCGCGCAGCTGCCGCGCAGCACCGAGCTGTGCCGCCCGGACAGCCGCGGCCAGCTCAAGCCGGTGGCGGCCAACGTCGACATGATCGTCATCGTCTTCGCCCCGCTGCCCGAGCCCCACGCCAACCTGATCGACCGCTACCTGGTGGCGGCCGAGCACGCCGGCATCCGTCCGCTGCTGCTGCTCAACAAGTTCGACCTGATCGACGAGCAGAACGCCCCGGCGCTCAATGCGCTGCTGGCGGTGTACCGCACCCTCGGCTATCCGGTGCTGGAAGTCTCGGCCCACCACGGCAACGGCATGGAACAGCTGCAGCAGTTGCTCGACGGCCGCATCAGCGTGTTCGTCGGCCAGTCCGGCGTCGGCAAGTCGTCGCTGGTCAACAGCCTGCTGCCGGAGGTGGAGACCCGCGTCGGCCCGCTGTCGGAATGGTCCGGCCAGGGCCAGCACACCACAACCACCGCGCGCCTGTTCCACTTCCCCGGCGGCGGTGAGCTGATCGACTCGCCGGGCATCCGCGAATTCGGCCTGGGCCACGTCAGCCGCGCCGACGTCGAAGCCGGCTTCATCGAGTTCGAAGACCTGCTCGGCACCTGCCGCTTCCGCGACTGCAAGCACGATCGCGAACCCGGCTGCGCCCTGCTCAAGGCCCTGGAAGACGGGCGCATCCAGCAGCAACGGATGAACAGCTACCGCTCGATCATCGCCAGCCTGCCCGATAACGGCTACTGAACCGCCGGACACAAAAAAGCCGCGAGATCATCGCGGCTTTTTTGTGGGTCACTGCTTCGGCGCGGGGGCTGCGGGAGCCGCCGGTGCCGGAGCGGGCGCCGGAGCCGGAGTCGGCGCATGGGTGCCCGGCTCGGCTGGTTTCGGCAACGGATCGTCGAACAGGTTCAGCCGTTCGCGCAACTCGTGCGGCGCCACCGGTTGCTGATCCGCCGGCAAGGCGTTCGGATCGGCCGGGGTGGCCGGCGCGGCGCCTTCCTGGCCGTCGGCCGGCTTCGCCGGGTCGGCGCCCTGAGAGCCTTCGATGGCGGCCTGGGCCTTCTTGGTCAGCACCACGATGTCGATGCGGCGGTTGACCGGGTTGAACGGGTTTTCCTTGTCGAACAGCGCCGACGAGGCATAACCCACCACCCGCGCCACCTGCGACTCCGGATAGCTGCCCGCCACCAGTGCACGCCGGGCGGCGTTGGCGCGGTTGGCGGAAAGCTCCCAGTTGCCGAACTCGCCGCTGCCGGTGTACGGCTTGGCGTCGGTGTGGCCGCTGATGCTGATCTTGTTCGGCACCGCCTTGATGGTGTCGGCCATGGCCAGCAGGATGTCCTCGAAGTACGGCTTCAGGCGCGCGGAGCCCGAGTCGAACATCGGCCGGTTCTCGGCGTCCATGATCTGGATGCGCAAGCCGTTCGGGGTGATCTCGAACAGGATCTGATCCTTGAACTTCTGCAGCTGCGGGTTCTCTTCGACCTTGTTCTGCAGTTCCTGCAGCAACAGTTCCAGGCGTTCCTTCTCGACCTGCTCGGCCATGCCCTCGACCTGCTCGGTGTCGACCGTGACCTTGTCCGGCTGCGGCTGCGACTTCACCTCAGGGTTGAGGGTGTTTTCCGGCGCCAGGGTCGGCGTGCCGCCCAGGTCGATGATGTACGGCGTGCCGCTTTCGGAGAAGCCGACCGGATCCTTGAAGTAACCGGCGATGGCGATCTTCTGCTCGGGCGTGGCGGTGGACAGCAGCCACAGCACCAGGAAGAACGCCATCATCGCCGTGGCGAAGTCGGCGAAGGCGATTTTCCAGGCGCCGCCGTGATGTCCGCCACCGTAGCGCTTGACGCGCTTGATGATTATCGGCTGGTTGTTTTCCATGGCTTAACGACCGCGAACCGCTTGTTCCAGCTCGGCGAAGCTCGGACGGTGCGCCGGGTACAGGACCTTGCGGCCGAACTCCACGGCCAGCGACGGCGGCATGCCGGAAGCCGAAGCCACCAGCGAGGCCTTGATGGCTTCGTAGACGTTCAGCTCTTCCTTGGCGTCATGGGCCAGGGAGTGGGCCAGCGGGCCGAAGAAGCCGTAGGCCGCGAGAATACCGAAGAAGGTACCGACCAGCGCCGCACCCACGTGCAGGCCGATGGATTTCTGATCGCCTTCGCCCAGGGAGGCCATGGTCACCACGATACCCAACACCGCCGCGACGATACCGAAGCCGGGCATGCCGTCGGCGATGCCGTTGACCGCGTGGGACGGGTGCTCCAGTTCTTCCTTGAGGCTGAACAGTTCCATGTCGAACAGGCCTTCGAGCTCGTGCGGGGCCATGTTGCCGGAGGACATGATGCGCAGGTAGTCGCAGATGAACGCGGTCATGCGCTCGTCTTTGAGCACGGCCGGGTACTTGGCGAAGATCGGGCTCGCGGCGGCGTCTTCGATGTCGCCTTCGATGGCCATCATGCCTTCGCGGCGGCTCTTGTTGAGGATCTCGTAGATCAGGCCGAGCACTTCCAGGTAGAAAGTGTGGCTGAAGCGCGAACTGAACATGCCCAAGGCTTTCTTGAACACGTGCATCGTCATGTAGCCGGGGTTGGCCTGAAGGAAGGCGCCGAGGGCCGCGCCGCCGATGATCATCACCTCGAAGGGCTGGATCAGGGCCGCGATCTTGCCGTGGGAGAGCACGTATCCGCCGAGCACGCTCGCGAATACGACGATGATGCCGATAATTTTAGCCATAGATAGAAAGTACTTGTTTAAGTCGGGTTCAAGGTCATATTCGGAAGTTAAAAAATCTCTTCTTCTACTTATCGGCAAAACTGCGCCAGACTATAGGCAGTTCAGGCGAAAAGCCAATTTAGCCCATGCCGGGCGCGTCTTTCGAAGATCAAGATCCCGTCCCGACATGGCTAATGAAACGAACGTCCCACACGCAACACCGAACACCCTGGAAGGCTGGGTCAAGCTGCTCGACGGCGTCCGCCTGCCGGTGCCGCAGTCGGCCCACGACCGCGTCTGCCGGGCGATCCGCGACAACCGCAGCTCGCTGCGCGACATCGCCGGCCTGATGCAGGACAGCCCGGCGCTGGCCCTGAGCATCATCCGCGAAGCCAACCGCCACACCCAGGGCAGCATGGCGGAGCCGGCGGAAAACCTCGAAGTCGCCATCAACCGCCTGGGCCTGGCCCGCACCGAAGAACTGCTCGCGCGCCTGCCCGCCGAGCCTGACGGGCAGATCCCCCAGGCCCTGCGCCAGCTGCAGATGATCAGCCAGCACGCCACGCAGCAAGCCAACGGCTTCTTCGCCGGCCGCCTGGCGCGGCTGTGGCAGGACATCCACTGGGGCAGCCTGCTGTTCCTGTCGCCGCTGTGGCCCCTGGCGCTGACCCACCCCAAACTGCTTGAGGAATGGGAACTGCGGGTGATCCACAAGGGCGAATCGGCCCGCGACGTGGAACGGCAACTGTTCGGCGTGCGCCTGCTGAAGATCGGCCAGGCGCTGGTCGATGCCTGGCGCTTGCCGATCTGGGTGCAGCAAGGCTACCGGCTGTTGCTCAACGAGCGGCGCGAACTGGTCAAGGTGCTGCGCATCGCCCGCGACAGCGAGCATCCGCTGCGCCAGCAGAACCGCCTCGACGACGACCCGACCCTGCGCCATTGGCTCAACCAGCCGGCCAACACGGTGCTGCTGGCCAACGGCCTGGCGCTGTCGGCACAACAGGCTTGGGACTGCCCCCACAGCGAGCGCTGGCAGTACCTGACCAGCCTCTATCTGCAGATCCCCATGGACGAGGTGCAGCAACAACTGCACCAGCAGGCCGCCATCAGTGCGCGCCAGCACTTCATGCCGGACCTGTGGCACCCCGCGGTATCCCTGCTCTGGCCCTCGGGCACCCGCCGTGTCCCGGCCGGCCTGCTGCCGCCCGCCGCCCCCAGCGCCGAGGACCTGGCCAAGTGGCGCCGGCAATGCGCCGAGCTGCTGGCCGAGCCGAGCCGCTTCACCAACGCCATGCACCTGACCATCGCCGCCCGCGACGCCCTGGTCGCCAGCGGCCTGCGCCGGGTGATGATCCTGATGGCCGACCGCACCCATTCCAACCTGCGCGTGCACCAGACGGCCGGGCTGCCGCCGGAGGCCGCCGCGCTGAATGTCGCGGTCAGCCAGAGCACCGTGCTGCAGCGCCTGCTGGCCCAGCAGGCGCAGGTGCGCATCACCCCGGACAACAACGCGCAGTTCTCCGCCCTGCTGCCGCCGGCCCTGCGCGCGCTGTTCCGCGGCGAGCACCTGTTCCTGCGTTCGCTGGTGAACAACGGCCGGGTGATCATGATCGTGGTCGCCGACCAGGGCGGCGGGCCGTTCGCCGACGTCACCGTGCAGGCCTTCGGCAAAACCGCGCAGTGCATCGAGAAAGCCCTGCACAGCTTTAGCCACCGCCGCCAATGACGGCTACAATCGTTTCCCTTTGTGCTCTGGAGACCTCACATGTCTGACTTCTCTGGCCTGGCGCTGGTGATCGAGCCGAGCGACCTGCTCCCGCGCCTCGATGCCCCCAACCTGATCCTGGTGGATCTGACCAGCCCTGCCCGCTATGCCGAGGGGCACATTCCCGGCGCACGCTTCGTCGACCCCAAGCGCACCCAGCTCGGCCAGTTGCCGGCGCCGGGGCTGCTGCCGTCCAAGGACAAGCTCGAAGAGCTGTTCGGCGAGCTGGGCCACCGCCCGGACGCGGTCTACGTGGTCTACGACGACGAAGGCGGCGGCTGGGCCGGGCGCTTCATCTGGATGCTCGACGTGATCGGCCACCGCCACTACCACTACCTGGACGGCGGCCTGCCGGCCTGGCTGGCGGAGGGCTCGCCGATGTCGATCCAGGTGCCGCAGCCGGGAGACGGCCCGGTGACCCTGACCCTGCACGAAGAGCCCACCGCCACCCGCGAATACCTGCAAAGCCGCCTCGGCGCCGCCGACCTGGCGATCTGGGACGCCCGCGGGCCGCTGGAATACTCCGGCGAGAAAGTGCTGGCGGCCAAGGGCGGGCACATCCCCGGCGCGGTCAATTTCGAATGGACCGCCGGCATGGATCGGGCGCGCCAGCTGCGCATCCGCACCGACATGCCGCAAATCCTGGAACGCCTCGGGATCACCAAGGACAAAGAAATCATCACCCACTGCCAGACCCATCACCGGTCGGGCTTCACTTATCTGGTGGCCAAGTCCCTCGGTTATCCGCGGGTCAAGGGCTACGCCGGTTCCTGGGGCGAATGGGGCAACCACCCCGACACGCCCGTCGAGCTTTAAAGGTTTTTAAGGACAGTCAATGAAAGAGCGTTTGTTCATCCTCAGCCAGTACCTGCTGCCCCATCACCTGCTGTCGCGCCTGGCCGGCTGCATCGCCGAGTGCCGTGTGCGCTGGTTCAAGAATGCCTTCACCACCTGGTTCGCCAAGCGTTATCAGGTGGACATGTCCCAGGCGCTGGTGGAGGACGTGACGGCCTACGAGCACTTCAACGCCTTCTTCACCCGGGCTTTGAAAGACGGCGCACGTCCGCTGGACACCACACCAGGCGCGATCCTCAGCCCTGCCGACGGCGCCGTCAGCCAGCTCGGCCCGATCGAGCACGGCCGCGTGTTCCAGGCCAAGGGCCACAGTTTCAGCGTGCTGGAACTGCTGGGCGGCGACGCGGCCAACGCCGCGCCGTTCATGGGCGGCGACTTCGCCACCATCTACCTGTCGCCGAAGGACTACCACCGCGTGCACATGCCGCTGGCCGGCACCCTGCGCGAAATGGTCTACATCCCCGGGCGCATCTTCTCGGTCAACCAGACCACCGCCGAGAACGTGCCTGAGCTGTTCGCCCGCAACGAGCGCGTGGCGTGCATCTTCGACACCGAGCGCGGCCCGATGGCCGTGGTGCTGGTGGGCGCGATGATCGTCGCGTCGATCGAAACCGTCTGGGCCGGCCTGGTGACCCCGCCCAAGCGCGAGCTGAAGACCTTCCGCTACGACGAAGCCGCCCGTGCGCCAATCTACCTGGAAAAAGGTGCGGAACTTGGGCGCTTCAAGCTGGGTTCCACCGCGATCGTGCTGTTCGGCCCGGATCAGGTGAAATGGGTCGAATCCCTGTCCGCCGGTTCCCCGGTGCAGATGGGTCAGGCCCTCGCCCTGCCGTCCGCCTGAGCCTGACGCCGCGCCCTTTCGCACCGTTGCGAAGGGGCGCGGCGCACCTTGCCTTCCCGACTGCCGGCTCGCCTCCCGAGCGCAAAAAACCTTCCGTACACCGGCGAAGCAGAGCACACCTGCTAGAGTTCTGGGCATTGCCCCATTCGCCGCCGGAGGCCGTCACGGCATGAGCGAACCTCGACTCCAACCGCAGTTGCAGGCCCCAGTCCCGACCCAATTGCGCCTGACCTTCTGCGCCCCCGCCCCACGCGACCTCAAGCGCTGGATCGCCGCCCTGCCCAAGGCCAACATCGGCGAGTCCGCACGCCAGCTCTACCAAGGGCTGGGCGAGCTCAACCAGTTGCTCACCCCCAGCGACAACCGCCTGCAACTGCTGGAACTGCTGCGCCCTGAGGTGTATTTCGTCTGTCAGCACCTGGAGCGGCACTTCCTGCACCAGGCGATCATGCTCGACGACCGCTCGCGCAAGATCAGCAACCTGTGCCAGGCCCTCCAGGGCCAACTGGCGACCGGCTACAAACAGATCGTCCTGCGGATCGCGCCGAAATACGCCAGCCCTCGCGCCGCCCTGCTCAGCGCCGCGCTGCAGCGGGCCACCCATGCGCTCAAGGGCCAACTGCTGCGCGCGACGCAGCTCTACAGCCCCGCGCCCGAGGGCCTGTGGTTCGAGCTGCATCAGCTGTTCCTCACCGCTGCGCGGCTGCAACTGCAGCATCGGCGGGTGCGCGACGACCTGGCCAGCCTCACGGCGGAGCTGAGCGTCGAACAGACCTACATCGCCGCCCTGCTGCTGGGCAGCGCCCGCTGCAACCAACTGCGCCAGAACCAGATCGCCCGGCTCGCAGAAGTGCTGGAGCCGTGGGCCGCCTGGCTCAAGCTGCATCCCGGGGTGACGGGCGAAGGCCTGTTCGCCGTTTCGGCCGAACTCGACACAGGGCCGCGCTACCGCAGCATGTTCCGCAGCGAGCAGCAGGCCGGCCTGCTCGGCTTCGACCCGCAGCCCCTGGTGAACGCCATCGAAGCCCATCTGCTGCACCAGGACACGCCGAACCCGCTGCCGGTGCCGTCGGGCCTGAGCCACGACAGCCTGCAACACCTGCACGCCACTTGGGGCCAGACGGCCGAACGCAGCTTCCAGCGCACCGTCGGCCAGGGCAACCTGACCGTGTGCATCGGCATGAGTGCGCTGCATTTCTATTTAGGGGGCGAGCGCACGTTCAGCGAGTTGCTCAGGCATCCCGGCGCCCGCACGGCGAACTTCAGCCAGACGGTGGCCCGGAGCGAAAAGGACAGTTGGAGCCAGGCGTTCGACGCAGCGCCCCAGAGCCCGTCCGACGAATTGCTGCCGTATGAGGAAATCAACTACGAACCGCTGGCCGACGACAGTGACGACGCCGACAACCCGCCGCATTACCCGACCTACGCCTTGCCGGTGATCAACCACAGCCCCGGCGGCTATTGCCTGGCGTGGCCCAAGGAAGTGCCCGCCGAATTGCAGGCGGGTGAAATGGTCGGCATCCAGGACAGCGCGAACCAGGGCTGGAGCATCGCCGTGGTGCGCTGGATCCGCCAGGTGCGCGACGGCGGCACGCAGATGGGCATCGAACTGGTGGCGCCCCATGCCCAGCCCTGCGGGCTGCAACTGGTGCGCACCCGGGACGACCACAGCCATTACCTGCGCGGCCTCTTGCTGCCGCAGATCAGCGCGATCGACCTGCCGGCGACGCTGCTGGCGCCGCGCCTGCCGTTTCAGGAGGGCAACAAGGTGCTGATCAATACGTTGGGGGAAGAGCACCGCGCCGGGCTGGACCGGCGGGTGGCCAGCACCCACAGCTTCAACCAGTTCGCCTACCGCTCGCTGGAAGCCGCGCAGAACGGCGGGAGCGAGGAGGATTTCGATTCGTTGTGGAAGTCGCTGTGAGGCGGCAAGGCCTTGGGGCGAGGGAGCAGGCTCCCCCGCCACAGGCCCTTCCGGACACCGTGCCCGTCAGAGCTGCCCGTCGCGGTCGCGGAAACCCAACAGGTACAGCACGCCGTCCAGGCCCAGGGTGGAGATCGCCTGCTTGGCCGACTGCTTGACCAGCGGCTTGGCGCGGAACGCCACGCCCAGGCCGGCGATCGCCAGCATCGGCAGGTCGTTGGCGCCGTCGCCCACCGCAATGGTCTGCTCCAGGCGCAGGCCTTCCTTGTGCGCCAGCTCCTTGAGCAGGTCGGCCTTGCGCTGGGCGTCGACGATCGGCTCGACCGCCACGCCGGTGCACTTGCCGTCGACCACTTGCAGTTCGTTGGCGAACACGTAGTCGATGCCGAGCTTGGCCTGCAGTTGCTTGGCGAAGTAGGTGAAGCCGCCGGACAGGATCGCGGTCTTGTAGCCCAGGCGCTTGAGCTCGGCGAACAGGGTTTCGGCGCCTTCGGTCAGGCGCAGCGAGGCGCCGATGGCGTCCAGCACGCTGACGTCCAGGCCCTTGAGCAGCGCCAGGCGCTCCTTGAAGCTTGCCCGGAAGTCCAGTTCGCCGGCCATCGCCCGCTCGGTGATCGCCGACACTTGTTCGCCGACGCCGGCGGCCTTGGCCAGCTCATCGATGACTTCGGCCTCGATCAGGGTCGAGTCCATGTCGAACACCGCCAGGCGGCGGTTGCGGCGGAACAGCGAGTCTTCCTGGAAGGCGATGTCGACGTTCAGTTCCTGCGCCACGCTGAGGAACTCGGCGCGCAGCGCCTGCGGATCCGCGGCCTCGCCGCGCACGGAGAACTCGATGCAGCCCTTGCCCTTGTCGTCCGGGGTGTCCAGCGGCATGCGCCCGGACAGGCGGTCGATGTGGTCGATGTTCAGGCCATATTTGGCGGTGATCGAGCTCACGGCCTGCAGCTGGCCGGCGGTCACCTTGCGGGTCAGCAGGGTGACGATGTGGCGCTGCTTGCCCTGGTTGCCCACCCACTGCTGGTAGTCCGCTTCGGACACCGGGGTGAAGCGCACCTGCTGGTCCAGCTCGTAGCCCTTGAACAGGATGTCCTTGAGCACGGACTTGCCCTGCTCGCTGTCGGGGATCTCGACCAGGATGCCGAACGACAGGGTGTCGTGGATCACCGCCTGACCGATGTCGAGGATGTTAACGCCACCCTGGGCCAGAACGCCGGTAATGGCCGCGGTCAGACCCGGACGGTCGGACCCTGTGATGTTAATCAGGACGATTTCGCGCAACGCGCACCCCCGCAACTGGAAAAAAACCGCATTCTACCCATTTTCAGTGACCATCGGGCACCGCAGGCGCTTTGCCGGTCTGGGGCCTGTCGCTATACTGCGCGTCAACTTCACGGACTAAAGAGCCGAGCTCAGTGAACCGGCCCACGCCAGTAAAAACCGACAACTTCTTCCTGCTGATCTTCCGTGCGCTGCGCCACCGCCGTGTGCCGATCGCATTGCGCATCGCCAGCCATAACGTGATCCTGGTCGCCCTGGCCCTGGTGATCTACGCCTGCGTGATGGGCCTGCAGTTCAAGCAGGCCATGCACGAGCAGGCCGACGCCCTGGGCGAGAGCCTGACCACGCAGACCGCCACCTCCGCCACCGAGCTGCTGGTGTCCAACGACATCCTCAGCCTCAATGTGCTGCTCAACAACCTGACCAAGAACAAGCTGGTGGCCCACGCCGCCATCTACAGCGTGGACAACCGCATCCTCGCCGAGTCCGGCCAGCGGCCCAAGCACGGCCTGCTGGGCGAAGCCGAGGGCATGTACCAGAGCAAGATCACCTTCCAGGACGTGACCGCCGGCCAGTTGCGCATCAGCCTGGACATGGATCAGTTCCAGCAGCCGATGACCATCAGCCTGCAGAGCATGGGCATCCTCAGCGCAATCCTGCTGGCGCTGTCCCTGGCCCTGAGCCTGCGCCTGGGCCGCCACCTGTCCACGCCGCTGCTGCAGCTGCGGGTGTGGCTGCGCAACATCGACGAATACACGCCGGGCACCGACCGCCAGGACGAGATCGGCGACCTGGCCCGCCAGCTGCACGCCAACTTCGCCCCGGAGCCGGCCGCGCCGCCGCCCGAGCCGGAACCCGAGTTCGAGGACGACGACGTCGACCCGGCCTTCGAGGTGCGCAACCTGCGTGATCCGAGCTTCGACGAAAGCCGCCCGGTGGAGGCCCGCAAGCCGGCGCCCCGGCAGGTGGTCAGCACCGTGGAAGACGACGAGGACGACGAAGACCCGTTCGCCGACCTGCGCAACGACTCGCTGAACGGTTCGGCCCAGCCGGCCACCCGCAAGGCCACGCCGAGCGTGCCCCAGCACAGCGCGGTGCTGGCGGTGCAGCTGGGTTCGCAGGAACAACTGCGCCGCCTGCCCCGGGCCCGCCTGGAAGAACTGCTGGACCGCTACCGCGATTGCCTGGACCAGGCCGCTTCGCTGTACCAGGGCGAGATCGAAACCCTGAACGACGGCAGCACGCTGATGCTGTTCCACACCGAAGACAGCGGCGACGATTACCTGACCAACGCCATCTGCTGCGGTGAGCTGCTGCGGGCCTTGAGCCATCAGTTGCAGATCGAAGTCGCCGACAGCGGCATCACCCTGCAATTGCAGCTGGGCCTGACCCTGGGCGACGAGCTGTTCGGCCTGAGCCAGATCGACCTGCTGCTGACCGACTCGGCCCAGGACGCCCTGGCCCTGTCGCAGCACAGCCGCAACCTGCTGCTGGTGGAGCGCAAGATCAGCGATGACGCGCTGATCCGCCAGCGCGCACGGATCCGCCCGATCGCCAGCCCCGAAGGCGCCTGCTGCGTCGAACGGCTGATGGAGCCTTACCCGTCGATGCTGGAGCGGCAACTGGCGCGGATGCACGAACGCCGGGCGTAAGCCTCAGGCCCGATGCAAAAAGCCCGCAGGCAAGTCATTGCCTGCGGGCTTTTTGTTGCCCCACAAAAGGTGAGGTCGGCACTGCCGAATTCTGTGGAGGCCGATCCACCGCTATCGCCAGCAGGCTGGCTCCCACGGGGATCCGGGGTGATGACAGGTTCTGTGCCCACCCCAAAAACCTGTGGGAGCTTGCCTGCAAGCGATGAGGCCGGCACTGCCGACATCCCTGTTGCCTGACCCACCGCCATCGCTGGCAGGCCAGCTCCCACGGGGAATTGCGGCGTCATCAGAACTGAACCGACAGGCAAGAAAAAGCCCGCACTTGGCGGGCTTTTTATCGGAGCGGGGCGACCTCAGAAGCGGAACACTTCCATGTCGGTGCGGATCGGCGAAGCCATCGGGATCTTCGGCTGCTTCTCGGCTTCCGCCGCCGGCGCTGCCGGTTTGGGGGCCGGCTTGCGTGGCACTTCAGCCACCGGAGGCTGGTTGGCCAGCGGCTTGAGCGCCACCGACAACTGCTCCGCCAGGCGCTGCAGCAAGATGCCCTGGGCCTGGACCTGCGAAGCGGTGCTGCCGGCGTGCAGCTCTTGCAGATGGACGATGCGGTTGTCCCGCACCTGGCCACGGCGGTCGAGCAGACGCCATTGCGCATCGAGGATCGCCGGCTGCGAAGTGCCGGAATCCAGCCGGGTGATGGTCAGCAGCACCTGCACGTCCGGGGTGAAGCCCTGGGTGGCGGGCGCCAGCACCACACGCTGGCTGTCCAGATGGCCGGCGACCTGGCGCAGCAGCAACTGGTCGATATCCGACGAAAGGCTACCGGCCCAGCGGCCGTCGGTGGCGGCCTGCAGGCTGCCGTCGGGCTGACGCTGCAGCAGGGTTTCGCGTTGCAGGTAGTCGGCGACCACCACAGGGCCCAGCAAAACCGCCATGCCCGCGCTTTGCGCAGGCTGAGCCGGACTTCCGCTGTCCAGCTGATACAGCGACACCGGTTGGTGAACGCTGCAGCCCGCCAGGCCGAGAACGCCGGCGAGCAACAAAATTAGAGGAAGGCGCAGAGCAGTCATCGTCCCGTCCAGGTGGCCGCCACAAGGCTGACCACAGTGAAAATACTCAATAAACATGAAGAACGCGCGGCCACGCCGGCGCTTGAAAGGCCATATCATCCGTGAATATGCGTTCCGACTCCAGCGCCAAAGCGTCGATCCACGCGTTAAATCGTGGATCGGGCGCTCTGGGACGCCTCATTGAGTTATTCGACGAGCAGCGCATCCACCCGCTGGAAGCCACGCGGCAACTTGTTGCCCCGCCGGCCGCGCTCACCTTTGTAGTGTTCGAGGTCGTCGGCCTTCAGCGACAAGGTCCGTTTTCCGGCCTGCAGCACCAAGGTGGCGCCTTCCGGAAGGACGGCGATGTCCGTGACGTATTCTTCGCGGCTGGCCACGCGCTCACCGGGGATGCCGATGATCTTGTTGCCCTTGCCCTTACCCAATTGTGGCAGATCGCTGATCTTGAAGATCAGCAGGCGACCCTCGGTCGTCACCGACGCCAGCCAGTTCTGCTCGCGGTCGGCCACCGGACGCGGCGCGATCACCTTGGCGTTGTTCGGCAGGCTCAGCAGGGCCTTGCCGGCCTTGTTCTTGGCCTGCAGGTCCTCACCCTTGACCACAAAACCGTAGCCGGCGTCGGACGCGATCACGTACATCGCATCGTCTTCAGGCATCAGCACGCATTCGAAGGTGGCGCCGGGCGGCGGCGTCAGACGGCCGGTCAGCGGTTCGCCCTGGCCCCGGGCCGACGGCAGCGTGTGCGCGGCCAGCGAGTAGCTGCGACCGGTGGAGTCAATGAGCACGGCGAACTGGTTGGAACGCCCCGCCGCCGAGGTCTTGAAGCCGTCGCCGGCCTTGTACGACAGGCCGGTGGCGTCGATCTCGTGGCCCTTGGCCGAGCGGATCCAGCCCTTTTCCGACAGCACAACGGTCACTTTCTCGTTCGGCAGCAGGTCGTGCTCGGTCAGCGCCTTGGCCTCGGCGCGCTCGACGATCGGCGAGCGGCGGTCGTCGCCGTAGGTCTCGGCGTCCTTGAGCAGTTCGCTGCGCACCAGTTTCTTCAGCTTGGCTTCGCTGCCCAGCAGGGCTTGCAGCTTGGCCTGCTCCTTGAGCAGTTCGTCCTGCTCGTCGCGCAGCTTCATCTCTTCCAGCCGCGCCAACTGGCGCAGGCGGGTGTCGAGGATGTAGTCGGCCTGGATCTCGCTGAGGGCGAAACGCTCGATCAGCTTGGCCTTGGGCTGATCCTCGGTGCGGATGATGTGGATCACTTCATCCAGGTTGAGGTAGGCGATCAGCAAACCGTCCAACAGGTGCAGGCGGCGCTCGACCTTGTCGAGGCGGAACTGCAGGCGGCGACGGACGGTCTGCACGCGGAATTCCAGCCACTCCACCAGCAGCGCGCGCAGGTTCTTCAACTGCGGCCTGCCGTCCAGACCGATGATGTTGACGTTGACCCGGTAGGTCGATTCCAGCTCGGTGCTGGCGAACAGGTGCTGCATCAGCGCTTCGTGGTCGACGCGGCTGTTGACCGGGATGATCACGATGCGGCACGGGTTCTCGTGGTCGGATTCGTCGCGCAGGTCGGCGATCTGCGGCGCCTTCGACGGCTTGGCCTGCATCAGCGCGGCGATCTGCTCCAGCACCTTGGCCCCGGAGACCTGGTGCGGCAGCGCGGTGATGACGATGTCGCCGTCCTCGACGTGGTACACGGCGCGCATGCGCACCGAGCCCTTGCCGGTCTCGTACATCTTCACCAGGTCGGCGCGCGGCGTGATGATTTCCGCTTCGGTCGGGTAGTCCGGGCCCTGGATGTGCTCGCAGAGTTGCTCGACCGTGGCCTTCGGCTCATCGAGCAGTCGCACGCAGGCGCTGGCGACTTCGCGCAGGTTGTGCGGCGGCACGTCGGTGGCCATGCCCACGGCGATGCCGGTGGTGCCGTTGAGCAGGATGTTCGGCAGGCGCGCCGGCAGCACCAGCGGTTCCTGCAGGGTGCCGTCGAAGTTCGGGCCCCAGTCCGCCGTGCCCTGGCCCAGTTCGCTGAGCAGCACCTCGGAGTAGCGCGACAGGCGGGCTTCGGTGTAGCGCATGGCGGCGAAGGACTTCGGATCGTCCGGCGCACCCCAGTTGCCCTGGCCGTCCACCAGCGTGTAGCGGTAGCTGAACGGCTGGGCCATCAGCACCATCGCTTCGTAGCACGCCGAGTCGCCGTGGGGGTGGAACTTGCCGAGCACGTCGCCGACGGTGCGCGCCGACTTCTTGTGCTTGGCGTCGGCATCCAGCCCCAGCTCGCTCATGGCGTAGACGATACGCCGCTGCACGGGTTTCAGGCCGTCGCCGATATGCGGCAGGGCACGGTCCATGATCACGTACATGGAGTAGTTGAGGTAGGCATTTTCGGTGAAGTCAGCCAGCGACCGGCGTTCCACACCGTCCAGGCTGAGATCAAGGGAGTCGCTCATGCGGGCCTCATCGGTTCGTTGTCTGGCGCAGCAGCATGGTGCCGCCGCGCTGGGTGAATTCAAGTTTGTTCAGGGCGCTCATGCCGAGCAGCACCTGTTCGCCGTGCAGGCCGGGCGCCACCAGTGCGCGGACGTCCCGCAGCACGATGTCGCCCAGTTGCAGGCGGTCGATCCGGGTACGGTAGCCCTGGCTCAGGCCGTTGGCCGTGCTCAGGGTCACGCCGAACCCCTCTTCCAGTTTCAGGCGCGCGGCCAGGTCCGCCGGGATCGACACGTCGGTCGCGCCGGTGTCGAGCATGAACTCCACCGTCTGACCGTTGATCTGGCCGCTGGCGACGAAATGCCCTTGGGCATTGCCGGCCAGTTTCACCTCGATGTAGCCGTCGCCCTGTTCAGAGCTGACCACCACGTTGGGGTTCTGCTGACGCTCTTCCCACTGGCCGAAGAACCGCGTGGCCAGAAACAGCGCCGCGCACCAGGCCAGGATCATCATCACCCGGCCGGCGCGCTTGCCCGGCGGCTGCGGGCTCATGGCTTGGCGCTCCAGCCGCCGTCGGGGGCGGCAAAGCGCCAGACGATCGGACGCTTCTCGCCGTCGGCGCGGGCGCCGTCGTTGTTGTCGAGGCCGATCCAGGCGCCCTGGGCGTCGATCACCAGCGCCTCCGCCAGCCCGTAGGGCTGCGGATAACGGCGTTTTTCCTGCAAGGCGTCTTCGGCGAACGACCAGCAGCGCTCGACCTTGGCCGTCTCCAGGTCGCGCCGGCAGATCTGGAACGCATTGCGCTCCAGGGTGAACAGCTTGCCGTCGAACAGCGACAGGTCGGCGAAGTCACGGGTGACCGCCCGGGCCTTGGGAAACTGCGGCGGCTGCATCTCGACGCCGGCTTCGCTGAGCAGCACGCAGCCGCCGTCGCAGTCCCACACCGTCTGCTGGCGCTTGATCCGCAGCAGGCCGCGGCGCTCACGCTCGGCGGCCAGCCACATCCGGTCGCCCGCCGGGTTGATCGCCAACCCTTCGAACAGGGCGTTGAAGTGCAGCAGCATGCCGCTGGCCCGGGCCTCGCGCACCAGCAGCGGCGAGATCTTCAGCCACGCGGCCTGCCCTTGCGCCGGCACTTGCAGCACCGCCGCATGGGCCTCGCTGACGACGTAGCGGTTGCCCGCGCCGTCGCAGGCGATGCCTTCGAAGTCCAGGTCGCCGCCGCGCACGAACGAAGCCGCCCAGGTGCGCGAACTGATGCCCCACGGCAGGCCGCTGTCCGGCACCGGCGGAGGGTCGATGCGCACGGTTTCCGCGCGCCAGACCGGGTCGCGGGTGTCGAGGCGGTAGATCTGGTCATCGTCGCGGTCCGACACGGTCCACAGCTCGTTGCCGCACAGCGCGAGCCCCGACAGGTTGCCGCCGCGCATGCCTTCGACCGGGTGCTCGGCCAGCAGCCGCAGCTGCGGCGCCGGCTCGGCGGACGCCATTGTCCAGGCAAACGTCGAAGCCAGCAGCAACGCACCCGCCAGGATCCCGCCAAACCGCATCAGGCCTGCACCTCGGCAAGGTTGCCCTTGGACTCCAGCCAGGTCTTGCGGTCGCCGGCGCGTTTCTTCGCCAGCAGCATGTCCATGATTTCCGAGGTCTGGGCGTAGTCTTCGCCCAGCGTCAGCTGCACCAGGCGCCGGGTGTTCGGATCCATGGTGGTTTCACGCAGCTGCGGCGGGTTCATCTCGCCCAGGCCCTTGAATCGGGTGACCTGCGGCTTGCCGCGCTTCTTCTCGGCCACAAAGCGGTCGAGGATCCCGTCGCGCTCGGGTTCGTCCAGGGCGTAGTAGATCTCTTTGCCCAGGTCGATGCGGAACAGCGGCGGCATCGCGACATAGACGTGGCCGGCATCCACCAACGGGCGGAAGTGCTGGACGAACAGCGCGCACAGCAGGGTCGCGATATGCAGGCCGTCGGAGTCGGCGTCGGCGAGGATGCAGATCTTGCCGTAGCGCAGCTGGCTCATGTCCTCGGCGCCCGGGTCGACGCCGATGGCCACCGCGATGTTGTGCACTTCCTGACTGGCCAGCACTTCGCTGCCGTCGACTTCCCAGGTGTTGAGGATCTTGCCGCGCAGCGGCAGGATCGCCTGGAATTCCTTGTCCCGCGCCTGCTTGGCCGAGCCGCCGGCGGAGTCGCCCTCCACCAGGAACAGTTCGGAACGCATCGGGTCCTGGCCTGCGCAGTCCGCCAGCTTGCCCGGCAGCGCCGGGCCCTGGGTGACGCGCTTGCGCTCGACCTTCTTGCTCGCCTTCAGGCGGCGGCCGGCGTTGTTGATCGCCAGTTCCGCCAGGGCCAGGCCGGTCTCCGGGTTGGCGTTGAGCCACAGGCTGAACGCGTCCTTGACCACGCCGGAGACGAACGCCGCCGCCTCGCGGGACGACAGGCGCTCCTTGGTCTGGCCTGAGAACTGCGGCTCCTGCATCTTCATCGACAGCACGAAGGCGATGCGCTCCCAGACGTCTTCCGGCGCCAGCTTCACGCCGCGCGGCAGCAGGCTGCGGAATTCGCAGAACTCGCGCATCGCGTCGAGCAGGCCCTGGCGCAGGCCGTTGACGTGGGTGCCGCCCTGGGCCGTGGGGATCAGGTTGACGTAGCTTTCCTGCACCGCGTCGCCACCCTCGGGCAGCCACAGCAGCGCCCAGTCCACGGCTTCCTTGTTGCCGGCCAGGTTGCCGCAGAACGGCTCGTTCGGCAGGCGCTCGAATTCGCTGACCGCGTCCACCAGGTAGGAGCGCAGGCCGTCTTCGTAGTGCCACTCGACCTTCTCGCCGGTGCTCTTGTCCTCAAACGTCACCGACAGGCCCGGGCACAGGACGGCCTTGGCCTTGAGCACGTGCTTGAGGCGGCTGATGGAGAACTTGGCGGAGTCGAAATACTTCGGGTCCGGCGAGAAGAACACGCTGGTGCCGGTGTTGCGCTTGCCGACGGTGCCGACGATCTCAAGCTCGGACGCCTTGAAGCCGTCCTTGAACGTCATCTGGTATTCGTTGCCGTCGCGCTTGACCCGCACGCGGACTTCGGTCGACAGGGCGTTGACCACCGAGATGCCCACGCCGTGCAGGCCGCCGGAGAACTGGTAGTTCTTGTTGGAGAACTTGCCGCCGGCATGGAGCTTGGTGAGGATCAGCTCGACGCCCGACACGCCCTCTTCCGGGTGGATGTCCACCGGCATGCCGCGGCCGTCGTCGCAGACCTCCAGCGAGTGGTCGGGGTGGAGGATGACCTGCACCGACTTGGCGTGGCCGGCCAGGGCTTCGTCGACGCTGTTGTCGATGACTTCCTGGGCGAGGTGGTTCGGCCGACTGGTGTCGGTGTACATGCCGGGGCGCTTGCGCACCGGGTCGAGGCCCGAGAGGACTTCGATGGCGTCGGCGTTATAGGAGCTAGCGCTGGGAGTGGCCATAGGGTCTCGTCGTCAGTGATTCAGTGAAAATGGGGCAAGGTTTCACAGTGCGGTGAAATCGATTGCCTGATACATATCGGCGCCGATGCCGGCAAACCCGAGCAGCGCCGGCAATTGCGCGGCAAAACCTTGATAGCCGTGGTCGCCGCCGGCCTGGATGCGCAACGCACAGGCCCGGTAATACCGCTGGGCGAGGCGATAGTCCAGCGTTTCGTCGCCGGTCTGCAGCCACACCTGATAGCGCTGCGGATCCTGGGGCGCCGGCACTTCCAGTTCGGCCAGGGCCGTGACGTGGTCGTGGGTCAGCTCCCAGGTTTCGTCGGTGTACAGGTTTTTCTGCGTGCCCAGGAACCCGTCGAACATCCGGTGCGGGCTGACGGCCGGGTTGACCAGCAAGGCCTTCAGGCCATGGCGCTCGGCCAAGTGAGTCGCATAGTAGCCGCCGAGCGAGCTTCCCACCAGCAGCGGCCGGCCCAGCTCGGCGATCGCCTGTTCCAACTGACCGATGGCTTCGCGGGGATGGTGATGCAGCGCCGGAACCCGCAATTGGCCGCCCAGGCCCAGCCGCTCCATCACTTCGACCAGCTGACAGGCCTTTTTCGAGGCCGGAGCGCTGTTGAAACCGTGGATGTAGAGGATCGAACCGGACATTTGAGCTCCCTGGGCGTCGGCGAAGAAATGCGGAGTCTACAGGGAGTCAGCCGGTTCGGGGACGTTTGTGCGGACGCCTTCGCGGGCATGCCCGCTCCCGCAGGGAGCAGCGCTGCCGTTGGAGGGCTCAGTAGCCGTTGGAGCCGTAGTCGATGGTGAAGTCGAACCCGGTCACGCGCTCCACGCCGGTCTCCAGCCGCCCGTCCGGCAACAGCCGCAGCCAGCGGTAGCCCGGCGCCTGTTCGCCGACCTTGAAGTCGTCGCTGCCCGGCTCGAACTGGATGCAGGTCGAGGGCGAGGCGATCAGCCGCACGCCGTTGCGCTCGCGGTCTATTTCCTGGTGCACGTGCCCCCACAGCACCGCCCGAACCTGGGGAAAGCGGTCCAGCACCTCGAAGAACGCCTCGGGGTTGCGCAGGCCGATCGGCGCCATCCACGCGCACCCGATGGGCACCGGGTGATGATGGAAGCACACCAGATGATGGCGCTCGGGCGCCTCGCTCAGGGCGCGGGCGAGCAATTGCAGCTGCTCGTCCTGCAAGTACCCCGGCACCGAGCCGGGCACCGCCGAATCGAGCAGCGTCACCCGCCAGTTGCCGATGTCCACCACCGGTTCAAGCAACGCGCTCTGCACGGCCGCCTCGGCCATGACCTGCGGTTCGTCGTGGTTGCCGGGGATCCACCGCGAAGGGGCGTCGATCTGTTCGGCCAGGCGGCGAAACGCCTGGTAGGACGCCAGCGTGCCGTCCTGGGACAGGTCGCCGGTGGCGATCATCAGGTCGATCCGCGGCTGCTGGCCGAGCACCAGTTCGATGACCTTCTGCAGGCTGTCGCGGGTGTTCATGCCCAGCAGGGTGCCGTCCGCTTCGGCAAACAGGTGGCTGTCGGACAACTGCACCAGCAACGCCGCATCGGCGGTGGTCAACGTGGATACGCTCGGCAAGGCGTTCTCCCAGGCGGAATCACAAAGGGTGCGGCAATTATGCTGGGGGATCGGCAAAAGGGGAAACCGGCGAACCGGACGCAGTTCACAACTCGCCGCTATCGGACCGCCGCGTACTCGTGGCCGCAGGCCAGGCAGTGGCTCAGCCATTCGCCGAGGAACAGGTTGAGCTGGGCCTTTTCGTCCGGCTGGTGCATGGCCGCGTTCGGATAAGGGTAGATACCGCGAAAGCGCCGCGAGTGCTCGGCGCTGATGACTTCGGCCATGCGCGCGTCGTGGTAGACCTGCACCTCCAGCTGCGGCACCGGCAGCCACGGCAGGCTGTGCTCCTGGCGCACCTGCAGGGTCGTGGTGTACGGGCAGGCCTGCAGCACTTCCAGGGTCAGCACGCCAAGCATCTGGTCGCCCTGGGTCATGGCGATGCGCCGCGCCTGGGGTTCGTGGCGCATGTCCGGCAGCAGGCGCATCAGACGCGCGTAGTTCGCCTCGCAGGCCGCCTGCAGCCCCGCCAGGTCGACCCGGTAGCGGTCGCGCTGCAGGCTTACGACCATAGCCCCCTCACTTCGGCGCGGTTCAGCGCCAGCCAGTGCAGGGCGATGATGCTCGCCGCATTGGCGATGCGACCGTCGCGCACCGCCTGCAGGGCATCTTCGAAGGCCCAGACCGTGACGCGAATGTCCTCGGCCTCCTCGACCAGCCCGTGCAGGCCGCCGACGCCTTCGGTGCTGCAGCGCCCCAGGTACAGGTGGACGAATTCGTCGCTGCCCCCCGGCGACGGGAAATAGCGGGTCATCGGCCACAGGGCCTTGATGTCCAGCCCGGCCTCTTCCTGGGCCTCGCGGCGGGCGACCTCTTCCGGCTCCTCGTCCTTGTCGATCAGGCCGGCGACCAGTTCCACCAGCCAAGGGTTGTCGGTCTTGTCCAGCGCGCCGATGCGGAATTGCTCGATCAGCACCACTTCATCGCGCTGCGGATCGTAAGGCAGCATGCACACCGCGTCGTGGCGCACGAACAGCTCGCGGTCGATCTCACGGCTCATGCCGCCGTCGAACAGCTCATGGCGCAGGTAGAGCCGGTCGAGCCGGTAGAAGCCCTTGTAGCACTGCTCGCGCCGCACGATATCAACGGCGCTCGGAGTGGTTTTGGCGAAATCGGTCATGAGCATCCTCTTTACTGCGAATCCGACACGAGGCGCCTCTTGGTCACTTGCGGCCTCGACTTCGCGCCATCCTAACGCGCCCGTACGGTTTGATGCAGCCCCTTTACCGTCAGCGGGATGGACGGTGGAGGCGAAACCCACTCTAATTAGCTTAGTGGCGAACTGACTGCTCCGTTGAGAGTCGAAGCCGTAACTTTTTCGCCTTCCCCTGCTTTCGAAAGGACGTCCATGTCGCTTTTCAAAATCGCTTCCGTGGCTGCCGTCGCCCTGACCCTGGGCGCCTGCGCCAGCCTGTTCCAGCCCAACTACCGCACGCCGCTGGAAACCGTCCGCGACGCGTCCGAACAGCTCAAGCCCGGCTGCGCCAACGCCGACTGCCCGCTGGTGAACATCGACACCCTGCGCTTCCCGGCCGAGCCTGCGCTGGACGGCATCATCGAAAAACGCCTGCTGCAGATGACCCGCACCGAACCGGGCGCCCCGAGCGCGCCGACCCTGGCGGCCTACCGCGAGCAGTTCCTGCGCGACGCCGGCCCGCGCAACAGCAGCTACCTGCAGGCCAAGGTACGCGAGCAGCATGACGGACTGGTGATCGTCGAACTGTCGAGCTACCTCGACACCGGCGGCGCCCACGGCACGCCAGGGCGCGGCTTCATCAACTATTCGCGCCAGCAGCACAAGGTGCTGACCCTTTCGGACATGCTGCTGCCGGGCCAGGAAGAGGCGTTCTGGAAGGCTGCGCAAGTGGCGCACAACAGCTGGCTGATCAGCACCAAGCTCGATCAGGAAGCGGATTTCGTGAAGAACTGGCCGTTCGTGAAGACCCCGAACGTGGCGCTGACCTACGGCGGCGTCATCCTCAAGTACGACGTGACCACCATCGCGCCTTACGCGCTGGGCCACGTCGAACTGAAGATCCCCTACCCGCGCCTGAACGGCATCCTCAAGCCTGAGCTGTTTCCCGGCCGTAACTGAAGGCCCGGCCAAGCACCAGCTGCAGCAGCCCTGCCAGCACCAGCGCCGGCAGGGTCGCGCCCACGTCCGGATACAGGTTGGCCAGCAGGTGATAGGTGCTGATGCCGCCCAGCCAGGCCAACAGCGCCGGCCAGCGCAGCGCGGTTGAAGCGGTCTGGCCGCTGCGCTTGCGCAGGATGAAGTGATCCACCAGCACCACGCCGAACAGCGGCGCGAACACCGAACCGATCAGCAGCAGGAAATTCTGGTACTGGGCCAACGGCGCCAGCAGCGCGATCAGGGTGCAGACCACGCCGATGGCCAGCGCCAGATGCTCCACCTTCAGCCGCAGCAGGATCCCGCTGGACACCGCCGCCGAGTGGATGTCGGCGAAAGCGTTCTCCGACTCGTCCAGCAGGATCAGCAGCAGCGGAATCCCCAGCCCCGCCCCGGCCAATGCCAGCAGCAGCGCGTTGACTTCACCGCTCGGCGCGAACGCCAGGGTGTAGGCCACGCCCAGGCTCATCAGCCAGAAGTTGCCGATGAAGAAACCGACGGCGGTGCCGCCGAACACGTTCTTCGCCCGCTTGCCGAAACGCGAGTAGTCGGCGATCAGCGGCAGCCACGACAGCGGCATGGCGATGGCGATGTCGAAGCCCACGGCGAACGGCATCGAACCGTCGCCCGAACGCGCCCACAGGGCCGCCAGGTCAGCCTTGGCGAACAGGTTCCAGGTCAGCCAGACGCACGCGGCCAACAGCAGCCAGATACCCCACTTGCGCAGGATCTTGCGCACGAACGTCAGCGGCCCGCTCACGGCCAGGAGCGTGGCCAGCGCACCGAAGAACAGCGTCCACAGCACCGGGTTCGCCCACAGTGAACCCTCGCTGAATGCGCGGGTGCCGAGCAGGCTGGCGGCGTCGCGCATGACGATGATCTCGAACGAGCCCCAGCCGATCAGTTGCAGCAGGTTGAGCAGCGCCGGCAGGCTCGCGCCCTGGCGGCCGAGGCTGAGCTTGAGCGCCGCCATCGACGACAGGCCCGTGTCGCTGCCGATCACGCCGACGGCGGCCAACAGCAGGACACCCACCAGCGTGCCGAGGAAGATCGCCAGCAACGCGCCCGACAGGCCCAGGCCCGGCGCCAGCAGCGCACCGGTCTGCAGCACCATCAGGCCGATGCCGAGGGAGAACCACAGGGAAAACAGATCACGGCCGCCGAACACGCGCTTGTCGGCGGGCACGGCGAGGTCGGGGGAATAGGTGCTGGGTTGAATGCTCAAGGGTGTTATCTCAGAGGGACATGTGTTGTTGTGTCGATCGCTATCGCCGGCAGGCTGGCTCCCACACAGAACTCGCGAACGCCGCAAATCCTTTGTGGGAGCCAGCCTGCCGGCGATGGGGCCTGTGCAGGCCCCTTTTTTACGGCCGGATCAAACCTTCTTGTACAGCTGGCTGCCTTCCTTCTTGAACCGCTCGGCCTGCTCGGCCATGCCCTGGGCGACGTCCACGTCCACCGCGTCGATCCGCTGGTTGGCCGCGTATTCGCGCACTTCCTGGGTGATCTTCATCGAGCAGAACTTCGGCCCGCACATCGAACAGAAATGCGCGACCTTGGCCGAGTCCTTCGGCAGGGTCTCGTCGTGGAACGAACGGGCGGTGTCCGGATCCAGGCCGAGGTTGAACTGGTCTTCCCAGCGGAACTCGAACCGTGCCTTGCTCAAGGCGTTGTCGCGGATCTGCGCGCCCGGGTGCCCCTTGGCCAGGTCGGCGGCGTGGGCCGCGATCTTGTAGGTGATGATCCCGGTCTTCACGTCATCCTTGTTCGGCAGGCCCAGGTGCTCCTTCGGCGTCACGTAGCAGAGCATGGCGCAGCCGAACCAGCCGATCATCGCCGCACCGATGCCGGAGGTGATGTGGTCGTAGCCCGGCGCGATGTCGGTGGTCAGGGGGCCGAGGGTGTAGAACGGCGCCTCGTCGCAGCATTCCAGCTGCTTGTCCATGTTCTCCTTGATCAACTGCATCGGCACGTGGCCCGGGCCTTCGATCATGCACTGCACGTCGTGCTTCCAGGCGATCTTGGTCAGCTCGCCCAGGGTCTCCAGTTCGCCGAACTGCGCTTCGTCGTTGGCGTCGGCGATGGAGCCCGGACGCAGGCCGTCGCCCAGCGAGAAGCTGACGTCGTAGGCCTTCATGATTTCGCAGATTTCTTCGAAGTGGGTGTAGAGGAAGTTTTCCTTGTGGTGCGCCAGGCACCACTTGGCCATGATCGAACCGCCGCGGGACACGATGCCGGTCACCCGCTTGGCGGTCAGCGGCACGTAGCGCAGCAGCACGCCGGCGTGGATGGTGAAGTAGTCCACGCCCTGCTCCGCCTGCTCGATCAGCGTGTCGCGGAACAGCTCCCAGGTCAGGTTTTCGGCCACGCCGTTGACCTTCTCCAGCGCCTGGTAGATCGGCACCGTGCCGATCGGCACCGGCGAGTTGCGGATGATCCACTCGCGGGTCTCGTGGATGTGCTTGCCGGTGGACAGATCCATCACGGTGTCCGAGCCCCAGCGGATGCCCCAGGTCAGTTTCGCCACTTCTTCTTCGATGGACGAACCCAGGGCGCTGTTGCCGATGTTGCCGTTGATCTTCACCAGGAAGTTGCGGCCGATGATCATCGGTTCCAGTTCGGGGTGGTTGATGTTGGCCGGAATGATCGCGCGGCCCCGGGCGATCTCTTCGCGCACGAACTCAGGGGTGATTTCCTTGGGGATGCTCGCGCCGAAGCTGTGGCCGGCGTGCTGCTGCTTCAGGAGGCCGGCGGCGCGGGCCTCCTGCAGCTTCATGTTTTCGCGGATGGCGACGTATTCCATCTCGGCGGTGATGATGCCCTTGCGCGCGTAGTGCATCTGGCTGACGTTGGCCCCGGCCTTGGCGCGGCGCGGGTTGTTGACGTGGGCGAAGCGCAGCTTGGTCAGCTCGGGGTCGGCGAGGCGCTGCTGGCCGAAGTCCGAGCTCAGGCCGGCCAGGCGCTCGGTGTCGCCGCGGTCTTCGATCCAGGCCGAACGCACGTCGCCCAGGCCCTTGCGCACGTCGATCACCACGTTCGGGTCGGTGTACGGGCCCGAGGTGTCGTAGACGGTGACGGGGGCGTTGATCTCGCCGCCGAAGTCGGTAGGGGTCACATCGAGGGTGATTTCGCGCATCGGCACGCGGATGTCCGGGCGCGAGCCCTGAACGTAGACTTTTTGCGAACGGGTGAACGGCTGAACCGACTGCTCATCGACCTTGGCCGAATCACTGAGGTTGATCGCGCTTTTTTCTTTTGTCGTCATCACGGGCTCTCCAGACAGCATCCAGGCAGTGGATTGTCGGGGCAGAACCTGAAAGGCACGGACGCACCGGGGGCGGTGCTGTGCATCGTCGTCGAGCGTTCGATTGTCGAACAATTTCCCGGACGAAGCACAAGAGGACTCGCCGGGCTGACGAGAAATCTTGTTCCCTACGCAGGCGCTAACCTGATCAGGTTCAACGGGATCCGAAATGATTCGATCTCAGCCTCACAGCAAGGCACCCCGACAAGAACCTGGCCAGTCTAGACACAACCGCCGAAGAACGCCAACGCCACGGCAAACACCATGATGAATGGCGCAATCGCACGGCTCGCCAGGATTGTGAGGGGCCCGAAGCGCTACTACACTCGCCTTGCCCCGCTGCGCCTTGACGCTGCGCAGGCCGCGCCTTACCTTTGGCGCCCGGATTATTCTCATAATATTCAAGCTAGGGATCGCCTCATGCTGCGCAAACTCTCACTGGCTGTCGCCGTGTCCTGTGCGTCCAATGCCATGGCCTGGGCAGCGGAAGCGCCGTTGTCGACCAAGACCGATCTGGTCAGCGTCTACCAGGAAGCGGTCGACAACAACGCCGACCTGGCCGCCGCCCGCGCCCAGTACGGCGCCCAGAAGGAAGTGGTGCCCCAGGCCCGCGCCGGGCTGCTGCCCAACCTCTCCGGCGGCGCCGAAGTGGCCAACGTGCGCACCAGCATCGATCAGCCGTCGGCCACCGCCAACCGCAGCGCCCATTCCTATCAGGCGACCCTGGCCCAGCCGCTGTTCCGCGCCGACCGCTGGTTCCAGTACCAGGCCGCCAAGGACGTCAACGAGCAGGCCGCCCTGCAACTGTCCGCCACCGAGCAGAACCTGATCCTGCAATCGGCGGAAAGCTACTTCAACGTGCTGCGCAGCCAGGACAACCTGGCCTCGACCAAGGCCGAGGAAGCCGCGTTCAAGCGCCAGCTCGACCAGTCCAACGAACGCTTCGACGTGGGCCTGTCGGACAAGACCGACGTGCTCCAGTCCCAGGCCAGCTACGACACCGCCCGGGCCAACCGGATCGTCGCCCAGCGCCAGGTGGACGATGCGTTCGAGGCGCTGATCACCCTGACCAACCGTCAGTACAACTCGATCCAGGGCATCGTGCACACGCTGCCGATCCTGCCGCCGGCGCCGAACGACGCCAAGGCCTGGGTCGACACCGCCGCCAGGCAGAACCTCAACCTGCTGGCCAGCAACTACGCGGTCAGCTCGGCGGAAGAGACCCTCAAGCAACGCAAGGCCGGCCACTTGCCGACCCTCGATGCGGTGGCCAAATACGAAAAGGGCGACAACGATGCCCTCGGCTTCGCCAACCCGAACGCCTTCGGCACGCCCTACCGCGGCAACGTCGAGCAGGGCACCGTGGGCCTGCAACTGAACATCCCGATCTACAGCGGCGGGCTGACCAGCTCCCAGGTGCGCCAGTCCTATGCGCAACTGGACCAGAGCGAGCAGCAACGCGAATCCTTGCGCCGGCAGATCGTCGAAAGCACCCGCAACCTGCACCGCGCGGTCAACACCGACGTCGAGCAGGTGCAGGCGCGCCGCCAGTCGATCATCTCCAACCAGAGCGCGGTGGAAGCCACCGAAATCGGTTATCAGGTGGGCACGCGCAACATCGTCGACGTGCTCGACGCCCAGCGCCAGCTCTACACCTCGGTGCGCAACTACAACAACACCCGCTACGACTACATCCTCGACAACCTGCGCCTGAAGCAGGCGGCCGGCACGCTCAACCCCGGCGACCTGCAGGATCTGACCCGCTACCTCAAGCCCGACTACAACCCGGACAAGGACTTCCTGCCGCCGGACCTGGCCAAGGCGGCCGAAGAGCAGCTCAAGGCCCGTCCTTGAGGGCAGCAGAAACCCGCAGAAATGCGGGTTTTTTGTGGTTGCGCAACGGCAACGGCGCCAGATAGTCATTGCGCGAAAACATCCCTTTTTTCGTGGTGCCGGCCGTTGGCGCGCTCATGCCGACGCCTCGGCTTGAGCCGCCAATTCCGCTTCGCGCTGGGCGATGGCGGCTGCAAGCGCCGGGGAGCGTTGGGCCCATTGCTCGGGGGGCAGGGGTTTTGACCATTCGAGGATGTCGGGATGGAGCAGGTCGGGGGGTGGCGATAACTTCCAGGCTTGCAGCATCATCGCCAAGGGCACGTTCATGAAGATCGCACCTATCACCAACCACACCGCCTTGCCGAACTCCTGCGCCACCCAGTATTGCCGGATGCCATCCAGGTATTCACAAGTGATGCCCCAGATAACGCCTCGACCCCGCAGCTTTTCCCGGCCGCCCTCAAAGTCGTTGGTCTGCGGCAAAACCTGCGGCCCGATCTCCATGTAACTGCGCATGCACTCCCACAACGCCATCGCCGTGGTGCCGCCGCCGCAAGGGAAGCCCAGCGAAAAATGCCTGTTGTCCTCGCCGGCGGTCGGGTCGGGGTTTTCGAAGCCGATGACCAGCAGGCCCATCGTAACCCTGCCGCCTTGACTGACCGATGAATGCTGGGTGGCGGCGGCGGTCACGGTTTCCCAGGGGACGATCCAGTATTCGCCGTTGTCGCGGGGCACGCAGACTTCGCGGCGCTGGCGGTTGAAGCGGACGGGCAAGGGGACTTCGCGGAAGAGGCCTCGGATGAACCAAAAAATTGGGAGGGCCATGATGCATGCGCCGAGGATCAGAACATCTTGACTGAAATCAGAATTCAGATTTCGAGTAAAAAATGACATGGCTAAAAACAACATCACCATCGGCCAAAGCACCATCACCGCCGAGCCAATGCTGTAGTTGCCGATGTCAATAAAGACGTCGTTCTTGCGCCAGATGGTATTGAGCATGTCACAGGGTTTCTCCCCCGTAGGGATCGGCAACGGCGCCAGATAGTCATTGCGCGAAAACATCCCTTTCTTCGTGGTGCCGGCCGCTGGCGTGCTCATGCCGGCGCCTCGGATTGAGCCGCCAATTCCGCTTCGCGCTGGGCGATGGCGGCTGCAAGCGCCGGGGAGCGTTGGGCCCATTGCTCGGGCGGCAGGGGTTTTGACCATTCGAGGATGTCGGGGTGGGACAGGT